>NZ_JBEOYR010000038.1:68180-76592 GCF_040297165.1 Streptomyces sp. NPDC001851
TGTCGGTCCCCGACTCGGCGGTCCCCGGTCCCCGGTGCCATTCAGGGCGTTGTGCAGGCACTTCATCGACCGGGAGGCCGATCTGCGAGCGGCTCTCGTGTTCCTCACCGGACTCCGGATCCGTTGCCTCGGTCCCCGGCTCGTGGTTTCTGGGACTCGAGTCTCGGCCCTCGGTCCCCTTCCCGGTCCCCGCCTCACGGTCCCCGGTCCCCGTCGGCTGCTCGGCGTTCTCGGTCGCCGGTCCCTGGTGAGGTTGCAGTCCCCGGTCCCCGTTCCGAGCGACTCCGGTGCGGGGTCTGTTGTCGGGGACCGAGTTGCTCTCAACGCTCGGGGCGGCGACCGTGGTCGCCAGCTCGCCGGAGCGAGGTGGGGACCACGGGGAGGGCAGCGGGACGGTGGCGAGCGCGAGTGCGTGTCGGCGAGCGGCAAGCTGAGCGAGCAGCTCGCCGCGCTGGGACTGGTCGGTGCCGACCGAGGCTCGGCCGATCGCTTTCGACAGCCGCCAGGTCAGGCGCCGGCCCCGTCGGCTCTGCCGCTGTTCGGCGGTGAGTTCAGCGAGCCGGGTGGCGAGGGCCACGGCGCGAGCGGTGGCGCGGTCCCGGGTGATCTGCGCAGCATCACGGTCACGGGAGGCGATGCCAAGCCGGGACAGCAGTCGCTCGCGTGCTTCTCGCCCGAGGGTGGCGGCCAGGCCGTGGGAGGCGGCGCCAGGGGTGCGCAGGCGCAGCTCGATGCCCATGGCCAGGTGCCAGAGCATCGCCGCCATGACCGGTCCCACGAAGGCGCGGACAGTTCCTCCTACGGGACCGCTCTCGGCATAGGCGGGGATCACCTGGACCCCGGTTATGAGCCACACCAAGGTGCCCGGCAGCCCCGGGGCGCCCTGGGTGCTCAGGTTCTGCCGGGCCATCAGCGCGGTGGCGAACAGCCCCAGTTCCGCGGCGGCGAACATGCTGGCGCGTTCGGTCGTGCCGGCGATGTTGAGAAAGTCGGCGGCGAAGCGCCAGCTGGTGTCGGCACTGTAGGCGGTGCAGCCGAGCGCGGCCAGGGCAGAGACCACGACCGCCGTATTGCCGAGTCGCTTCTGCGCGCGCTGCGCCCGCCGCCGGAATGCCCATCCGACCAAGGTCAGAGCCAGTGCGGCGGCGGGGACGCCGAGGGCGAGGAGATGGGACAGGTCGGGGCCAGCGCCGTGGGCCAGGATAGGGTGAGTCATGCGGCCTTTCCGAGTGGGGCGTGCGCCGAGGCCGGCGCCACCGGGCGGGTGATGGGCTGCTGCGAGGCGGGCCGGGCGGTTGCAGGTCGGCTGGTCTTCGCGGCCGTGGTCTTCTTCTTCGCGTTCTTCCGCCGGGGCACGCCGAGGGTGCGGTCGCGGTCGAAGACCTTGTTGGCTGCCTGCCGCAGCAGGTCCCTGGCATGCTTGGTGCCGATCTGCAGGGCGGCCGCGAGTCGGTCGGCTCGCCATCCGCGGACGTAGGCGTGGTCGATGACGACCTGGCGCTCGGCCTCGGTGAGGTGAACGTCGCGGCCGTTGAAGAAGGCGACCACGCGGCCGTAGTCGAGGCGCCGGGGCAGTCCGTCGTGCCAGGGGCGGCGTTCGGCTGCGGTCAGCCCGCCCCAGACCCCCTCCTTGAGGTCGTTCTCCAAGGCGTAGTTGAGGCAGTCGCGGCGCACGGGGCACAAGGCACAGAATTCTTTGGCGTCGGCGATGGCCTCGTGGTCCCGGGGCAGAGGGAAGAAGATGGCGTCGGCGTCCTCGGGGTCCATGCCGTGGCAGGCGCCGTGGGGCTGCCAGCTGGTGTCGCCGATGCCGCGCAGGCCGGTGGCCGGCGTGGCGTGTGTGGCGTGTGTGGTGATGTGGCGCAAGGCGGTCTCCGGTGTGCTGCCGCGCCGGCCGACAGCAGGTCGACGGTGGGTAGACGCGGCGTTGGGCGCCTGCTGCGGCGCGGGACAGGGGCGCCGCAGCAGGGGGCGGGACAGGGGTGTTGCGCAGGTGCACCGGACGGGGTGCACCGCCTGGTGGGCCGGTCAGGCCGTCGCCGCCTGCTGGGCGGCAGCGAGGTCCTGACGGCAGTGATGCGGCGTGGCCCGTGGGGCGTTGCCGCGTGCGAAGCCGTCAGGACCGACGCGCCGACGGCGACACGGCTCGCCGACCGGTGCCTCGCACCAGTCACAGCGCACCGAGAGCGCGTCGGGCTGGCCCTGGGCGAGGGCCGCCTCGCGGGCGGCGCGGGCCCGACGGAAGGGGGCGAGGGCAGCCTTGACCTCCGGCGGGATACAGGAGCCGACCTCCTTCAGCCGTGCCTCCAGCCGCGGGTCGGTGCGGCGCCCGGCGAGCTGCCGGTACACCACCGGCTGGGCGGTGCCGGTGGCGACCGCACGACGGGTGCCGACCAACTCGGCGGTCCAAGCCGCCAGGTCGTCCGGGTCGGCCGACGGCGTGGGGTCGGTATGCCGGTGCAGGCGGTCGCGCTTGTAGCTCTCCCACGGACGAGCGATGTCCGCGGGCAGGATCTGGTACGGCGAGACGCGGATGTGGCGGCGGGCGACCACGCAGGCGTCCCAGCCGTGCGGCGTGGCCAGCGGCACCTCGTCCAGCAGTTCGTGCCACTGGGCGAGCTGGTCGCGGGCCTCACCCTGGGCGGTACGGATGGTGCGGGGGTCGAGTCGGCCGATGTAGGCCAGCAGGGCGGCGGTTTCGCGGCGGTCCATGGCTACTCCGTTCCGGTCGGCTCGTTGAGGGCGGCGAGGAGGGCGGCGGTGTGCTGTTGGGCGCGGGTGATGCCCCCCGTCGGGGCGGGCCCGCTGCCGGCTACGGCGTAGAGGTTCGGGCGGCCTGGAGAGTGTTCCCGGGCGATCCAGGAGCGCCAGTCGGCAGCCCAGGCAGTCGCCGATCGCGGGCCATGCCCGGCGCGGTGGGCACGCCACTTTGCGTCGGCTGCTCGCAGACCCTCCTCACCGAGGCGGTCGAGGTGGCCTTGCAGGCGGGCCCAGCTGTGGCTGGCGGGGTCGACCTGCCAGTCGGCAGCCAAGGTGACGGCAGCACAACCACTGCTGCCTTTCCGGTTCAACTTAGGTTCTCTACGGTTCTGTGTGTCGGATTCCGTACCGTGCTGGGGTCGGATTCCGGCACGTCGGGGGGTCGGATTCCGATGCGAGGGGCCGGATTCCGTACCTGCCGGATTCCGGCGGGAGGTGCCGGATTCCGTGCCCTTCTTGGGCCAGATCCCGTACCGCCGCAGGCCCTTCTCGGCCTCCTCGTCCAGCTCCGGCACCGGGTCGGAGCCGGTCGGTGGCTCGACGTACGCGTCCGGGTCCCTACGACGGGCCTCTGCGACCTTGGCCAGCCACGCGGCAGTTCGCGGCAGCCGGTAGACCGTGCTGCGCTGGGGACCCTCCAGATGGTCCAGGGTGGTCAGCTCGCCGCTCTTTTCGAGCGCGGTCAGCGCGTCACGTACCGCCGTGCGGCTCGCATTCGTACGCGTGACCAGACTCCCAAGCGAGGCCCAGGCGATGCACTCATCGTTGGCGACCCGGTCCGCGATCGCATGCAGGACCAGCCGCGCGGTGCCTTTGCTGGAGCTGTGCTCAAACACCCATTCGCGGGCCTCGCTGCTCATCGGCTACCCCCGGCCACGACGTTCGACCGTCGCCTTGCTGACGTAGGGGTGGCGTGCAGGGTGCCGACGCGGTGCGACGCCAGGGCGAGGGTGGATGCCGCGTAGGCCGGATGATGGGGCCTTTTGCGTATGGCGGGAGGCATGGAAGAATCCCCTTTGCAGTGTTGCCACGCTGAAGCGCCCGTCGGATAGGGATCAGCGTGGTGATGGTGGGCAATCTCCGCCCTCTCGGGCCTAGCCGGGCCGGATCGGGGCGGTACGTGCCGCTACGCGTTCGGCGTCCAGGAGTAGCCGCTCCTGGGCGCCGTCGCTGTATACGGACCTCGCGAGTCGTTGGGTTCCTGCCCTCCTCCTCATGCTGGCTGAGCCCCAGGCGGGCTGGCCCGGGGGACGACGAACATACGCACCGACCCGCGTCAAGATCCAGAGTTGGCTCTAAAACTCTGTACTGGTTGCAGAAAGTGACGTAGCTGCAGCTCACTGCTGAGCCGCTGTCAGGCGGCTTACACGAGGCGTGATTCGAGGCGCTAATTTGCACCGAAAGTATTGCGTCAATTCCTGCGCCCGCCGTCGCCCTCATAGCACTGAATGGTGAACCAATAAGCATCGCACCGGGAGTACGGCTTTCCTGCTGCGGGTCGTTGCACTGGGCCAGCTTGGATGTTCCGGGTCGGCATCGACGCCGACAGGCACCGAACTAAGTGGCGGGCGCAGACCGAAGGGTCCGAGCGTCTCGGACACGAACCTCACTGCGACTCCCTTGTGTCTTATGCCACATTGATGGGTGGAACTGCTGGCCAGAGCGATTTAAGTCAAGCCCGTCCGAGCGCGTCAACGGCAATCATTTGTCCAGTTTGTGGGGGTAGGTCGCCGGGGTGGTGCAGTTGCTGGTCCGTGCCTACGACGCCGTAACTCGCGCTTCAGGCAAGGGAAATGTCAGTGGCGGCGCTAACTGAAAGCCGACTAAGGAGCCTGGTCTAGACCGCCCCGCGCCTGGCTCAGTGAAAAGCGGCAACGTTTTGCCGATTTTCAGGTCGCCTCCGGATGTGGATCTTGAGCCGTGTCCGTTTCGGCCGTGAACGTGCCGCCATGTCGCGCCTCATTTGTTCGATGTTGAACCATGGGGTCGCCTTTCATGGGTGGCCCACCCGGATCAAGATCGCTTAGGGATTGCGTATGGTTCTTCCGGGAGGCGAAGGGCGGTCCCAGCGCATTCGCTGCCGCTGGGACCTTATGCGCGCCCGGAACGTGAGTCTCCTCAGCATCAAAGACAGGATTTTCGTGGTCACGCAGGAACAAACGCTCAGCGGGAATGACGCTGCGAGCGAGGGGATTTCGGAGCGCGGCGGCAGCGGACAGCAGTTGGCCGGCCACTACATGGGCTTTGGTGCCCTCCTGCGCAGGTGGCGCAAGGCGGCAGGGGTAACTCAGTATCGGACGGCCAGGGCTCTGGGCATGAGTGAGCGCACGTATCGCAAGATCGAACGTGGTGCGACACCGCCCCGACTGTCCCGCACGCAGTGCGAGGCCCTTTCCGAGCTACTTCAGCTGGACCGCGACGAGCGTCACGCACTGCTGCTCTACAATGTCGGCTCGATGCTCGTTCCGCCGAGTGGGTCCGGCCAGCCGGAGCTGCAACAGGCTTTGCGCCTGCTCATCGACCGGCAGATGCCCAGCCCCGCGTACCTGTGTGACCAGCACTGGAACATCCTGGCCTTCAACACCGCCATGGCGGAGTGGTGGCCGTGGGTGATGGAGCCGGGCGCGAATCTCATCCGGTGGGCTCTGACGACCCCGGAGGCCCGCGCCCAGTACCAGGACTGGGACAAGCACGCCTCGGCCTACGTGAAGATCCTCAAGTTCGCCCAGGCCACCAGGCCGAATGACGCCGAGCTGCGCCGGTTGATCGACGACGTCAAGAACGACCCAGACGTGCGGCACGTCTGGGAGACCGAGCACGACATGGGGGAGACACGCGATGGCCACGTCTTCCGGATGAACGTGCCGACGTTGGACTGGGAGACCATCGAGGTCGTCAGCCACGTCCTCTATCCAGCGTCGATGCCCGACTGCCGCTTCGTTGTGATCACCTGGGTTGAGGGCCATGGCGACGACGAGCGCGACGCGCTCGGCGGCGTCCGCGACGCGTGGGCCACCATGACCGCGAACGAAAACGACGTGGCGACGGCACAACGGCACGCACAGAATCGCGCAGCCGAGGACGCTGCCACCCGCTGGCGAAGGGAAGCGGCAACCCTCGCGGCCCGCATGGTCGTCGCCACTGCAGACGAAGCAGCAGCGCTGGCGGGGGAGAACGGTGTCCCCCTGCCAGCCACCAGCAGAACCGTGGGCCCCGACGTCCACCTGACGCTTGCGCTGGACAAGCGCACCGTGGTCTGGGCCACAGAAGAGACAACCGGCTGCTGGTCAGTCACCCATGTCTCCCCGGCCACCGTCATCGCTCGCGTGCCCAGGCATGCCATCGAGGGCGCATGCCTCCTGGAGATGCATCAACTGGTGCGTGCTGCCCTGCCGGCCGATCCTTCGGCAGCAGCCGTCCGTATCGGGCAGCTTCTCGACGAGCGCGACACCGAGCAGCGCGTGCTTCGCGATGTCCTGCAGCAGGTTGCAGAAGGCAATGCCCCGTCGCCCAAGCACTGCATGGCAGGCTGAGGGACCGAGATGGATGGCCCCGCTCAGAGCCGCCCGCAGGCTGCATGAGCGGCCCCCATGGCAGCTGTCCCCCCCCACACACAGGAAGACCTCTCTCGTGAAGAAGTACACCTATGCCCTCCCGTTGCGCTGGGCGGATGCGGACGCGTACGGGCACGTCAATAACGCTCTCTTCCCCCGCTACATGGAGGAGGCGCGGACCCGGATGTTCCAGGAGATGCTGCCCGCCGACGAAGCCGGCCGCCGCCAGCACGCATTCGTGGTCAGCCGCTCCATCGTGGACTACCGCGCTCCCCTGTCCTACCGGGAGGAGCCCGTTGACGTGCATGTCAGGGTCGTCACCTGCCGTGGAGCAAGGCTGGAACTCGCATACGAAATCCGTGATGCCGACCAGCTGTATGCCGAGGCCACGACCCTGATGGCCGCGTACAACCTGGAGACCGGCAGGCCGCGCCGCATCTCTCAGGCCGAACTGGACTTCCTCGCCCGCTACACGGAAGAGTGAGCGGGGAGTCGACGGCGATCCGGCCGCCGCGGCGCTGGATGGTCCAGCAGGCGCCGGGCTTCGGCGAGGTGGGCCGGGGAGGCGGTCTTCCAGGTGCCGCCCGCCGAGTTGCGCCCGCCGCTCGACGTTCCCGCCACACGTCGTTGCGCCACTTAAAGGGGTGGACCGGGACCGGGGTCGGTTGACGGGGGCGGTGGCCCGCGGTGCGGTGGTTGCCGAAGGCCACCGGGACGCTGCGTCCCGGCTTGTTCAGTCATCAGTCGCCGCTCAATACTCCACACTCTCCGGTTACTGCGGCTGCTACGACCGAGGCCACTGACGTCAGGTACGACCCCTTCGGCAGCAGCCCTCCCACAGGGCACCCCGCGGCGATTGAGACTCCCAATGGCGGCCTCCTCGAAGCGCCAGCTGGACCTTGCGTCCTCGAGCGAGATCTGCAGTCGACGCGCCTCGTACGCGATCTGCTCCTGGGTGGGCTCCCGCCATGCAGCACTTCGCCAGGCCGCGAGGACGTCATCCGCATGCTGCAGGATCGGCTGCGCACTGCGGACGTAGAGTTCAACCAGAGTGATCACGGAAGAATCGCTGGTCAGTCGCTCCCGCCACAACGGCAGCAGTTCCCAGTCGATCCTGGCGCCGGTTGTGGTCGTTGTTGCCGCGTTTGGTGGGGGCGAGACTGAAGCCGGTCACCATGATCATGTCTGGCCGCTGCAGGCCCCGGCGCGGGAGTCAGCGCCCTGGTGCGGGCGAGGACGATATGCCAGCCGGGACCATCGAGGGTGCTGGTGAACTCGCCGGCCAGTAGGCGGGCGCTCAACCGGCGGCGCTCTGCTCGGCCTCCGGTACCGGAGGCAGCCAGTGCACGGCGTTGTCGCGGAAGGACGCGTGGATGGGGACAAGGTCTGTGCCGCTGGTGTCGTCGAGGGCGGTGACGTTGATGCCGATCTCCGAGATGTCGCTGTCGATGGCCGCGACGCGGCTGCCGCAGGTCGGGCAGAAGCCGCGCTTCGCCTCGCTTTCGAAGGTCTCGTACCAGGTCGGCTCGCTCTCGCCGGTCCAGGTGACCGTCTCGAATCCCACCCACCACATCAAGGGGGTGCCACCGAGCTTCTGGCAGTGTTTGCAGGCGCAGGTGTGAGGGAAAACCGCAGGCCCACGGGCGGTGAAGCGGATACGGCCGCACAGGCAGCCGCCGGTACGCGCCTCGGCTTCTTCGGCTCCCTGAGCGTCGGTGGCGGGGGCGGCGTTCATCAGGTTATCTCCCAGGAATGGTGGGCGAGTTCTGGCTATGGGGCTGGGGCGGGTGCCCAGACGTACGCGCCTGGCCAGGGCCGGGGCGGTCATGCTGGGGCTTCATGGAAGAGAAGGGATGTGAGGTGGCGCGATTCCTTGCAGGACTTCGTCCGAGGTGAGGGCGCCGATGTCGATGACGTGGGGTATTGACGAAGTCAGCCAGCCCAATGGCGCGTTGCCCCAGATGATCACGAGCCCTCCAGGGCTGCGGCGACTGCTTTGGTGCGCTTGTGACGAGGCGCCGTAGTTGGCACCTGAGCGACTCCCTGACCAGCACACATGCCAACCGTGCTGCGGAGCGGATCGCTCGATTAGGCGGTC
>NZ_JBEOYR010000039.1:0-75825 GCF_040297165.1 Streptomyces sp. NPDC001851
CCCCGGGTCATCCGTTCGACAGGGGGGAACAGTCATGCCGGGCCCGGAGGCCAGCGGTCCTCTTACAGGACCGCGGAAAACATAACGGGGGGGGCGGGTCGGTGGGTGGGGTTGCGCGGGGTTGGGCCGGGCGGTGAGTTGTACGGGACTGGGCCGGGCGGGGACCCGTGGCGGGGCCGGGGCGGCTCGGGGGACTCGGGCGCGACCGTTCCGGGCGCGGATTTGCGGGGGTCGGGCTGGTGGGTGAGCTTGCGCAAGGCCGGGCCGGGTGGGGGCCTGCACAGAGCTGGGCCGGGCGGTGACTTGTACAGGACTTGGCTGGGTGGGGACTTGGAGGAGGCCCGGGTCCATGGCTGGGCTTGCGCAGCCGGGCCCGGCGGGGGCCTGCGCAGGACCGGGCCGGTGGGGGGCGGTGCCGGTCCCGGGCCGGTGGGGCAGTCCGGTGGAGGGAGCGGTCAGCTCGTGACCGTGATGTGGAAGACCGGGTGGTCGGGGGCGATGCGACGCAGGTCCTCGTCGGGGGACTCGGGGCCGACGCCGTCGAAGAAGACCCCGACCTCGGCCTTCCAGCGCTTGAGGTAGGCCCGCAGCAGCGGGACCTTGTCGTCGTCGGCGACCTCGGTGGCGCTGAAGACGTCCACGTTCTTGCCCAGCCGCAGTTCGCCGCCGCCCGCCGCCCGCATGTTGTGGGTCCACTGGACATGACCGCGCGGCGCGAGCAGGTACTGCCGCCCGTCCACCGTCAACAGGTTGACCGGGGTGGTGCGCCACTGTCCGCTCTTGCGCCCGCGCACCGCGAGGACCCGGGAGCCCCAGACACTGATGCCGCGCCGGGTCATCCAGGCGACCGCCCGGTTGAAGACGTTGATCGTGAACCAGCCCGGCTTTCTGACGTGTGTCGACATGGTGACCCCCACGGTTGGGAGAGCGGTGCTCTCGCTTGACTTCAGTGTGGTGCAGACAGGTGCTCCGACGCAAGAGCAGTGCTCTCGTTTGTGTGCACCGCTCTCGCGCGTGGCACACTGCTGGCATGAGCACCGCACAGGGCGCCCGCGCACGGGCCAGGACGGAAGTCACGGCAGCCATCAAGGAAGAGGCGCGCAGACACCTCGCGAAGGAAGGCGCGGCCAAGCTCTCGCTGCGGGCCGTCGCCCGGGACCTGGGCATGGTCTCCTCGGCGCTGTACCGCTACTTCCCGAGCCGTGACGAGCTGCTGACCGCCCTGATCATCGATGCCTACGACTCCCTCGGCGAGGCGGCGGAGCAGGCCCGCGACGCCGCGGCCGACTCCGCGCCCGTGGCCCGCTGGACGGCGGTGTGCGAGGCGGTGCGCGGCTGGGCACTGGCCCACCCGCACGAGTACGCGTTGATCTACGGCTCGCCCGTGCCGGGCTACGCCGCCCCGCAGACCACTGTCCCGGCCGCCGCCCGCGTCGGCCTGGTCCTCATCGGCATCGTCCGGGACGCCCGCGAGCACGGCGGCCTCTCCGAGCTCCCCCTCCCCGCCGGGCTGCGCCCCGAGGCCGAGCGCATGGCCGCCGACCTCGCCCCCGAACTGCCACCCGAGTCGGTCGCGGCCCTGGCGGCGGCCTGGGCCCAGCTGTTCGGGCTGGTCAGCTTCGAACTGTTCGGCCAGTTCAACAACGTGGTCGAGGACCGAGAAGCCTTCTTCCGGCACGCCGCCATGGGGCTGGCGCAGGGGGTGGGGCTGCGGTAGGCGGGGGGTACGTCAGGGGAGACCGGGGCTGACCTGCCGGAGCCGCCGTACTTCCCCGGGAGTACGAGTGATCACCTCGCTCGGCTGACGTCCGCGCCGCCCGGTGGCGTCTACCGTGGCCCGCATGACAGAGCAGCGCGCCCCGGGGCAGTGGTGGCGGCACGGCCCACCCTGGTGGAGCGCTCCGGACGACACGGAGCCGCACCGGGCGCGCCTGCCCTGGCGGTCCACCGCGCTGTTCACCGCGTTCGTGCTGATCGGCAGCCACTTCGCCGCGCACAGCGAGCACCACCGCGTGGCCCTGAACGGCTACGCGCGCGTGCTGCTCGTCGTCGCCTCCGTCCTGCTGCTCTGGCGGAACCGCTACCCGGTGGCCGTGGCCTTCGGGACCGCGACGGTGACCCTCGGCTACCTGGCCGCGGGCTATACCTACGGGCCGGTCTTCCTGACCGTCGCCGTCAGTTGTTACAGCGCGGTCGTCGCCGGGCACCGGCGGGCCGCCTGGGCGTCCGTCGGCC
This sequence comes from Streptomyces sp. NPDC001851, assembly GCF_040297165.1. Taxonomy (NCBI): domain Bacteria; kingdom Bacillati; phylum Actinomycetota; class Actinomycetes; order Kitasatosporales; family Streptomycetaceae; genus Streptomyces; species Streptomyces sp. NPDC001851. Next base: position 2,236 of record NZ_JBEOYR010000039.1, read on the forward strand.
TCCTGTGGGCCGGGCACGCCCTGGTCGCCCTGTGGCTCTACCCATGGCTCCCGCCCGCGGGCGACAAGCGCGGGAACGTCTATCAGGAGATCGGTATCGGCGCCTGGGTGCTGGCCGTCGTCGCGCTGTCCGAACTGGCCCGGGTGCGGCGCGAACAGTGGGCCCGGGAACGCGCCGACCGGGCACAGGCGGCCCGGCGCCGCGCGGACGAGGAACGGCTGCGGATCGCCCGCGAGCTGCACGACGTCCTCGCGCACAGCATCTCCGTCATCAACGTCCAGGCCGGCATGGGGCTCGCACTGCTCGACAGCGACCCCGAGCAGGCGCGGGCCGCGCTCACCACCATCAAGGCCGCCAGCAAGGAGGCGCTCGGCGAGGTACGCCAGGTCCTGGACACCCTGCGAACGCCGGGCGACGCTCCGCGTGCCCCCGCTCCCGGCCTCGACCGGCTGCCCGAACTGGTGGAGCAGGCGGCGGCGGCCGGGCTGACCGTGGAGATCGAGGGCGAGCCGCCGCGACTGCCGCCCGGCGCCGGCCTCGCCGCCTTCCGCATCGTGCAGGAGGCCCTGACCAACGTCGTACGGCACTCCGGATCGCGGCACGCGCGTGTGCGGTTCACCGAAGACGGCGACGCGCTGCGGCTGTGCATCGACGACGACGGTCCGGCCACGGGCGCCGACGCCGGGGGCAGCGGCAACGGGCTGGCCGGCATGCGGGAGCGGGCCGCCGCGCTCGGTGGCACCATCGAGGCGGGCCCACGCCCCGGCGGTGGCTTCCGGGTGCTCGCCGTACTGCCGCTGCACCCCAGGGAGGGCCAGTGATCCGGGTACTGCTCGCCGATGACCAGTCGCTCGTGCGGGCCGGTTTCCGGGCGTTGCTCGACGCGCAGCCGGACATCGAGGTGGCCGGGGAGGCGGCCGACGGCGAGGCGGCGCTGCGCCTGGTGGGCGAACTTCGGCCGGACGTCGTTCTGATGGACATCCGCATGCCCCTGCTGGACGGTCTCGCCGCGACCCGGCGCATCACCGGCGACGCGGAGCTGGCGGACGTGAAGGTGGTCATGCTGACCACCTTCGAGCTCGACGAGTACGTCTTCGAGGCGATCCGCTCCGGCGCCTCCGGCTTCCTGGTGAAGGACACCGAACCGGACGAACTCCTGCGCGCCGTACGGGCGGTGGTCCAGGGTGACGCGCTGCTGTCGCCCGGCGTCACCCGCCGGCTGATCGCGGAGTTCGCGGCCCGTTCCAAGGAGCCCGCGGCGGCGGACGCCCTGGTCCGGCTCACCGAGCGGGAGCGGGAGGTGATGGCGCTGGTCGGCATCGGCCTGTCCAACGAGGAGATCGCCCGCCGCCTGGTGGTCAGCCCGCTGACGGCCAAGACCCATGTCAGCCGCACGATGGTGAAGCTGGGCGCCCGGGACCGCGCCCAGCTCGTCGTGCTGGCCTACGAGTCGGGGTTGGTCAGGCCCGGCTGGTTGGGGTGAACCGCCCGCTGGAAGCGGACCAGCACGCTGACCACCCGCACGATGAACACCACGGGTGTCACCGCCACGCCGAGCCACAGCAGGGCCTTGGACAGCAGGTGCGGCAGGTCGAAGAGCAGTGCGGGCCCGGCCACGGCCCCGAACAGCACCGCCGCCGCGAAGGCCGCACTCACCAGCGCATAGCCGATCTCGACCGTCGCCGCGTCCCGTTGCGCATTGCTGCGGCGTCCCCCGTGTGCGTACATTCCCCCAGCCTCACAGACGGCCGCCCGGCGGAGCAACCAGCTCCGCCGGGCGGCAGCGCGCCCCATGGGCACGCGGGGAACCGCGCGACCAGCCGACGACGGGCTGGCGGACGGCCGACGACCCGTCAGGGACTTCCGCACGTCGCGCGGAGCGCTCAGTCATGGACCGGCACGCGGTCCGTTTCCGCCTCCTGCACGGCGGATCCGGCGACCACGAGGGACGGCTGCGTACGACGGCCGCGCAGACCGGTGAGGGTGATCAGCAGGCCGGCCGCCGCGATGCCGGTGACGACGAGGAAGCCGGGCCGGTAGCTGTCGAGGACGGCCTGCGGGGTGGCGTGTACGGGAGCGCCCGCGGTCACCGCGGCCGTGACGACCGCCAGGAAGATCGCGCCGCCCACCTGCACCGAGGTGTTGAGCAGACCGGAGACCATCCCCTGCTCATGGTCCTCGACGCCGTTGGTGGCCTGGATGTTGAGCGACGGGAAGACCAGCGCGCAGGCCGCGCCGATCAGCAGCATGGACGGCAGGATCACGGCCGCGTACACGGGGTCCAGGTCGACGCGCAGGAAGAGCGCGTAGCCGAGGACCATGAAGGCGAAGCCGGCCGCGATCAGCCGTGGTGTACCGAACCGGTCGACGATCGCACCCACCTTCGTGGAGGACACCGCCACCAGCGCGCCCGCCGGCAGGAACGCGAGCGCGGTGTGCAGCGCCGACCAGCCGAGCAGCGACTGCATATAGAGCGTCGTCAGGAACTGGAAGCCCACGTACGAGCCGAAGAACGCGACCGCGCCGAGCTGGGCGCGGACCTGGCTGCCCGAACGCAGCACGCCCAGCCGGATCAGCGGGCTCGGCGAACGCCGCTCGACCAGGACGAAGGAGGTCAGCAGCAGCGCCACGGCGAGGAAGGACAGCAGCGTGCGGGCCGAGGCCCAGCCGGCTCCGGGAGCCTGGACGACGGTGAAGACCAGCAGCAGCATCGACGCCGTGCCGAGGACGGCGCCGGGGATGTCGTAACCGCCGTGGTTCTCCTCGCGGGCGCTGCGCGGCAGCAGCCGCAGGCCGGCGAGCAGCGCGACGAGCGCGATCGGCGCGGGCAGCAGCATGGTGAAGCGCCAGCTGGCCTCGGTGAGCAGGCCCGAGAGCACCAGGCCCATGGAGAACCCGGTGGCGGCGCAGGTGGTGTAGATGGAGAGGGCGCGGTTGCGCAGCGGGCCCTCCGGGAACGTGGTGGTGATGATCGACAGGCCGGCCGGTGCCGTGAAGGCCGCGCTCAGGCCCTTGATGAAGCGGCTGGCGATGAGCAGCGGACCGGAGTCCACCAGCCCGCCGAGCAGTGAGGCCAGCGCGAAGACGCCGAGGGCGACGAGGAACACCTGCCGCCGGCCGAGCAGGTCGGCGGTCCGGCCGCCGAGCAGGAGCAGGCCGCCGTAGCCCAGGATGTAGCCGCTGACGATCCATTGCAGCGTCGACGTGGACAGATGCAGGTCGGAGCCGATGGACGGCAGCGCGACGCCGACCATCGACACGTCCAGCGCGTCCAGGAACATCGCCGCGCAGAGCACCAGCAGGGTGCCCCACAGCCGGGGAGTCCAGCGCACCGCAGAGGACGGGGACGCGGGGGTGGTGAGCGGAGAGGTCATGCCGAGGACACTACATGCGCATACATTGAATGCAAACGCATTTAATGCCGGTGCAATAATCTTGTTTCTCTGCTACGGTGCGCCCATGGCGTCGAACAGGGCCGAGCAGGCGCTCGTGGAGCAGTGGCGGGACATCCTCGCGCTGCACGCGCACACCCAGTGCGAGCTGGACCGGGCGCTCGGCGGACACGGCCTGTGCGCCAGCGACTTCGAGGTTCTCGACCTGCTGGCCGAGGGCGGGGCGGACGGCGGCTGCGTCTATCGCGTGCAGGAGATCTCCGAGCGCGTCCATCTCAGCCAGAGCGCACTGTCCCGGCTGATCGGCCGTCTGGAGAAGGACGGCCTGGTGGAGCGCGCCATGTGCGCCGAGGACCGGCGCGGGGTGCGCGTGGCGCTCACGGCGAAGGGGCGCGCGCTGCACGGCGAGGTACGGCCGGTGCAACGCGGGGTGCTGGCCCGGATGCTGGGCGACGCCGACTGATCAGGCGTCAGATCCCGCCCTTCTCCCGCCACAGCGTGGCGAGCGACTGATCACCGGAGACGGTCGGGACGGGCCCCCGGTTCCACAGGGCCAGGTACAACTCGTCGGCGGGGCCGGACAGTTCGGCCTCCGCCGCCCCGGTCTCCTCCCGCACGGTCACCGGCGGCTCGTCCGTGAGCCGTACGGTCCACACCGCATCCGTCCCCGCGCCCAGTGCCCGCACCCGCAGCAGGCGTGGCTCCGGCGTGCGCACGCGGCTTCTGGGCCGGGCGTGGAAACCGCGCAGCAACTCGTCGATGCCGTCCACCGCGAAGTCCGGCGCGATCGGGGACGCCGTACCGCCGCGCGCCGCCTCGGCGTCGTGGCGGTGGATGGTCGTCTCGTGTGCCTGCCGGCGGGTCCAGAACGCCAGCGGTGAGGGGTTGGGTGCCGGATGGAAGGTCCAGCACCGCACGTCCGCGGGCGCGGCGGCGAGGGTGCCGACGAGCAGGCGGTGACTCTCCCGGTACCAGTCCACCAGTTCGGCGCCGTCGAGGTCCGGTGCGTCACCGAGTGGCCGCGGCTCCGGGTGTCCGTCGGCGACGAAGGCCGCGGCCCAGCGGTGCACCGCGCCGGTGTGCCGCAGCAGGTCGCGCACCTGCCACTCCGGACAGGCCGGCACCTTGGCGTCGGTCCCCGCCGCGGCGGCGGCCGCCGCGAGCAGCCGGCCCTCCCGGTCCAGGGTCTGCAGGAAGTCGGCAGTGTTCATGGGGGTGATTGTGCCGGACGGAGTGCGCTTGAGGGCCGGCCTTTTCGGCGTGAGCTGACGGCTGGTCGTACGGCGCGCCGGGTGCGGCGCGCACGACCCTCGCGCCGGCGCGCGCCGCCATCCGGAGGCCCCGCGCTGTCGCGGCGCGGTCGAAGGACCGCCGGCTCCCGAGTGCACGCCGCCGCCCGCCCTTCCGCTCGCGCGTCATCGGTCCGCCCTTCCGGTTTCGTGGCAGCCGTCCGCCTCTCCGGCTCCGGAGCAACCCGCGCTTCGGGCTTCCGCGCAGCCGCCCGACTTCCGCGTCAGCCGGCCATCGCCCGCCGCGTGGACACCCCGATGACCGCGGCGACGGCGGCCAGTGCCGCGACGCTGGTGAGAGCGGTCGGGAGGGAGAACCAGTCGGCCATGAACCCGATCGCGGGCGGTCCGAGGAGCATGCCGCTGTAGCCCAGTGTCGAGGCGACGGCCACGCCGGACGGACCGGTCAGCGCGCCGGCCCGTTCGACGGCGACCGGGAAGAGGTTGGCGAGGCCCAGTCCGGTGACGGCGAAGCCGACCAGCGCCGCCCACACGGAGGGTGCGAGCGAGCCGAGCAGCATGCCCACCGCCGCGACGGTGCCGCCGGCGATCACCGTACGGGCGCGGCCGAGACGCTCCAGCAAGGCCGTGCCGGTCGCCCGGCCCGCGGTCATCGCCAGCGCGAAACACGCGTACCCGGCCGCCGCCGCGCCGGACGACGCCGCGAGGTCCTGCTGGAGGTGGAGCGCGCCCCAGTCGGCCATGGCGCCCTCGCCGTAGGCGGTGCACAGCGCGACCAGACCGAAGACGACGACCAGCCCCCGGCCACCGGTGCGCCGCGGCGCGGCACGGTCCGGTGTCGCCCCCGGTGAGGCAAGCCGGTCCGCCGGTGCCGGCGGCTCCTGCCGCAGCAGGGTGCGTCCGGCGACGGCCGTGACGAGCAGCCCGATCAGAGTGAGGCCGAGCAGATGCCGGGTCGGGGAGAGCGCGCCGGCGACCAGTCCGCCGAGACCGGCGCCGATCATGCCGCCCAGGCTGAACGCGGCGTGGAACGTGGGCATGACCGGCCGCCGCAGCGCGGCCACCAGGTCGACGGCGGCGCTGTTGAAGGCGACGTTGATGCCGCCGTAGGCGGCACCGAAGAGGAGGAGTACGGCGCCCAGGGCGGGCGCCGAGTGGGTCAGTGGCGGGAGGCTGACGCTGAGGGAGAGCAGGACCGCGCAGACCACGGTGACCGGATGGCTGCCGTAGCGGCGGCAGAGCCGCCCGATGAGGGTCATGGTGACGACGGCACCGGCGGAGACACCGAGCAGGGCCAGCCCCAGGTCGCCGGCGGAGGCGTTCGTCTGCTGCTTGATGGCGGGGATGCGGACGACCCAGCCCGCGAAGATGAAGCCGTCGAGGGCGAAGAACGCGGTGAGGGCCACGCGCAGGCGGACGAGGTCATGACTGTCACCCGGCACCACACTGTGCGAACGGGTTTTGTTTAGTAGCGGCACAAAATCAGGTTAGGCGGGTGCGTGCGGATGAGGCAAGGGGGTGCGGGCGGCCCGCGCGCAGCGCCGCGCTACTCGGTTCCCCCCGGTCCGGAGCGGGCCGATGTGGCCTTGAGCTGCGCCTGCCTGCGCCGTCCCATGACGACGGCGGCGTCAACACGGCGTACCCGCATGGCCCGTTCGCTGTACTCTCGCGGTCTCCGCGCCCGACGCGCCGCCGGATACAGGTCGGTTAATGCTTGCTCACGAGCTGGTTGCCGGCGGATGAGCGGTCCATGATGGCCCCATGACGTTGGCCTCGCGCGCGCTCGCGCAACTGGCGACCTGGCCCGACCTGAGGCAGGCGGTCCCGAGCTGCGGCCTGGGACAGGCGATGAGTTCGGCCCAGGGCGAGATCGCCCACTTCCACTCGGACCGCGATGTCGATCTGCGGCTGACCGACCGGGCCGTTCGCCGGTTCGCCAAGGACTTCAGGGGGGCGGGGGCGATCAGGATCGTGCCCGGCTCGCAGTGGGTGACCCTGCGCCTCGACGCCGCGAGCGACGTCGACCTGCTGCTGACCCTGGTGAGCGTGGCGCTCCAGGCCCAGCAGGCCTGGCCCGACCCGGCCGACCGGCCGCTGTTCGGCTGCAACGACCAGCGGGGCGCGGGATTCGTGAAGGCCGACCTCGGCGCCTTCTGAGGTCGCCGGCCCTCACACCGCCAGGACCCGGACGCCCGCTTCCTCGAAGCGCCGCACCGTCTCCTGCTCCACCGCCGTGTCCGTCACGAGCGTGTGCACCAGTTCCGTCCCGCAGATCCGGGCGAACGCCCGCTGGCCCAGCTTGCTGGAGTCCGCGGCGACCACCACTCGCTCGGCGCGCTCGCACAGCAGCCGGTTGATCGCGGCCTCCGCCTCGTCATGGGCCGCCGCGCCGTGCGTGACGTCGAAGGCGACGACACCGAGCACCGCCACGTCGAGCGTGATCTGCCCGAGCACCCCGTCGGCGAGCGGACCGATGAGTTCGTACGACTGCGGGCGCGCCACCCCGCCCGTCACCACGATCTTGAACTGGGGCCGTACGGCAAGCTCGTTGGCGATGTTGAGCGCGTTGGTCACGATGGTCAGCGCGGGCGAGGCGCTGGACAGATCGCCGCGTACGGCCAGGGCGCGGGCCACCTCCGTGGTGGTCGTGCCGCCGGTCAGGCCCACCGCCTCGCCCGGCGCCAGCAGATCGGCCACGGCCTTGGCGATGCGCTGCTTCTCCGGGGCGCGGCGGGCCGTCTTGTAACGGAGCGGGAGTTCGTACGACACCCCGTGCACCACCGCTCCGCCCCGGGTGCGCACCAGCATCTGCTGCTCGGCGAGCTGGTCGAAGTCCCGGCGGATCGTCGCCGCCGACACCTCCAGCTCGGCCGCCGCCTCCTCGACCTCCAGCCGGCCGCGTTCGACGAGCAGGTCCAGCAGCGCCTTCCAGCGGGCGTCCCGGGACATCCGCAGCCTCCGTTCTGACGTGTTCCCGGTGACCTTAGCGCACCTCACTCGGCGCGGAATGCTTGATCGTGCTCGAAAGCTCGCTATATCTTGCAAGAACAATCAGCGGCGGGGAGGGTATGGGCATGACGCATGTCGAGAACGAGCTGAACAGCCAGCCCGAGTGCTGGGCACGGGCTGCCCAGGAGGCGGGGCGGTACCGGGACGCGCTGCCGGGGCCGGGGGAGCGGATCGCGATCGTGGGGTGCGGGACCTCGTACTTCATGGCGCAGGCGGTGGCCGGCCTGCGGGAGGGCGCGGGCCAGGGCGAGACCGACGCGTTCGCGGCTTCCGAGTTCCCGTACGGGCGGTCGTACGACCGCGTGGTGGCCCTCACCCGCTCCGGCACCACCACCGAAGTGCTGGAACTGCTGGGTGAGTTGAGGGGCAGGACCCGCACCACCGCCGTCACCGGCGATCCGGACACCCCGGTCGCGAGCGCCGCCGACGACCTCGTCGTGCTGGACTTCGCCGACGAACGCTCCGTCGTGCAGACCCGGTTCGCCACCACCGCCGTCACCCTCCTGCGCGCCCATCTCGGCCTGCACACCGACTCCGTCGTCGCCGACGCGCGCACGGCCCTCGCCACTCCTCTTCCCGAGGAACTGGTCGCCTGCACCCAGTTCACCTTCCTCGGGCGCGGCTGGACCGTCGGGCTCGCCCACGAGGCCGGGCTGAAGATGCGCGAGGCCTCGCTGTCCTGGACCGAGACCTATCCGGCGATGGAGTACCGGCACGGCCCGATCAGCATCACCACCGAGGGCACCGCCACCTGGATGCTCGGCGACGCACCCGAGGGGCTCGCCGAACAGGTCCGGGCCACCGGCGGGCTGTGGGTCGACGGCGGGCTGGACCCGCTCGCCGAACTCGTCCGCGTCCAGCGGCTGGCGGTCGCCGTCGCCGCCTCCCGCGGCCTCGACCCCGACCAGCCGCGTCATCTCACCCGCTCGGTGATCCTCGCCCCCTGAGCCCCGCCCCGCGCCCCGGAAGGACCCCTCACGTGCCCCTCGCGTCCACCGGCGAGCTGGTCGTCGCCGCCGCCGAAAACCGATCCGCCGTCGCCGCGTTCAACATCATCACCCTGGAACACGTCGAGGCCGTCATCGCCGGCGCCGAGTCGGCCGGCGCGCCCGTCGTCCTCCAGGTCAGCGAGAACGCCGTCAAGTTCCGCTACGGGCGGCTGCTGCCGCTGGCCCGTGCGGCCGTCGCCGCCGCCGAACGCGCCGCCGTCCCCGTGGCACTGCACCTGGACCACGTACAGAGCGACCATCTGCTGCGCCAGGCGCCCGACGCCGGGTTCAGCTCGGTGATGTACGACGCGGCCCGGCTGCCGTACGCCGACAACCTCACCGCGACCCGCGCCGCCGCCGACTGGGCGCACGCCCAAGGGCTGTGGATCGAGGCCGAGTTGGGCCAGGTCGGCGGCAAGGACGGCAGACCGCCGCTGGACGCCCACGCACCCGGCGCCCGCACCGACCCCGACCAGGCGCGCGACTTCGTGGCCTGCACCGGCGTCGACGCGCTCGCCGTCGCCATCGGCAGCGTGCACGCGATGACCACCCGCACCGCCACCCTCGACCACGGCCTGCTCAAACGGCTGTCCGCCGCGCTGTCCGTCCCGCTCGTGCTGCACGGCTCCTCCGGCGTACCGGACGACGGCCTGGTCGCGGCGGTCGCCGGCGGCATCGCCAAGGTCAACGTCGGCACGGCACTGAACATGGCCATGACCGGCGCGATTCGCGACTTCCTCGCGGCGAATCCCGAGGCGGTCGACTCCCGTAAGTACTTGAGCGTGGGACGGGAGGCGATGGCCCAGGAGGTGCGTCGGATCATCGAGGTTCTGGCCGGCTAGAGCGCCCCGCAAGGGCACGGGGCTGTGTTCGATGGGCGACTACCGCCGCGGGGCGCGACCAGGCCGCGACGACGCCGCGGACGATCGACGTGCTCAGCCCTTCCTGACCGCCTTCAGCACCACGAACTTCGGGTCGGAGGCCACCAGTTCACAGTTGCCGAACAACCGCCTCAGCTTCACGTGGTACCCCAGGTGCCGATTCCCGATCACCCACAGCTCACCGCCCGGCCGAAGCGAGCGCAGTGCCCCGGTGAACATGCGCCACGCCGTCGCGTCGCTCGTCGCCTGGTGGGAGTGGAACGGCGGGTTGTTCAGGACCAGGTCCACACTGCCCGGCGCCACCCCGGCCAGCCCGTCACCGACCCGGAACTCGGCGTGCCCGGGCACCCCGTTCGCCTTGTACGTCGCCTCCGCCGAGGCCACCGCCTGGAACGACTCGTCCACGAACAGCACTTCGGCCGCCGGGTCCGCCAGCGCCACCGCCGTACCGACGACGCCGTTGCCGCACCCGAGGTCCACCACGCGGCCCGCACCCGGTCCCGGCAGGTGCTGGAGGAAGAACCGGGTGCCGATGTCGAGCCGGTCGGCGCAGAACACGCCCGCGTGGTTGACGACCGTACGCCCGGAGACCGCGCCGATGCCCTCCGGGAGCGCGTAGCTGAACGGCCACGGGTTCTCGGGCCGGGCCGCCGCCGGGTCCGGGCTGCAGAAGATCAGCCGGGCCTTCTGCCGGGCCAGTGAGGTCCGGGTCGGCCCGAGGATCCGCTCGAACAGCTGGAGCGTGGAGGTGTGGATCTCCTTCACCATGCCGGCGCCGACGACCACCGTGTCCGCGTGCACGGCGGGCGCCAGCCGCAGCAGCTGGTCCTCCAGCAGCGCCAGGCTCTTCGGCACCCGCACGAGCAGCACGTCCACCCGCTCCGGCGGCGGGTCCTGAGTGGTCAGCAGCCGGACGGCACCGGGCTCCACACCGGCCCGCGCCAGGTTCGCCCGGGTCGCCTCCTGGCTCAGGAAGGAGTCGGTGATCTGCGTCGGCCGGTGCTCCGCGAGCGCCGTGACCAGCGCACCCCAGCGGTCCCCGAGCACCACGACCGAGCCCGTGAGCGGCACCCCCTCCTCGGCCAGGTGCCGCAACAGGTACGCGTCGGAGGCGTCCCAGGCGCGCAGCCGGTCGCGGGGATCCTCGGGGAAGCGGGACAGCTCGATCTCGCCCCACGGTGTCGTCATACGGTCGCTCATCGTGCCCCCAGGCTAGCCGAGCCGCAGCTCAGGAGTGCTGCGGCAGGATGGGGGCGTGGACGCGGAGCTGTTTCCCAGGGAGCGCGCGGAGGTCGCGCCGGGCGCCGTGCACGTCCCGGACTGGCTGGACGCGGGCCAACAGCGCGAGCTGCTCGCCGCCTGCCGGGCCTGGGCACGGCCACCGGCCGGCCTGCGCACCGTCCGCACCCCGGGCGGCGGCACGATGACCGCCCGGCAGGTCTGCCTGGGCTGGCACTGGTACCCGTACGCCTACGCCCGCACGGTCGTCGACGGCGACGGTGCCCCCGTGAAACCGTTCCCGGCCTGGCTCGGCGAGCTGGGCCGGCGCGCCGCCGTCGCCGCGCTGGGCCCGCAGGAGCCGTACGCCTACGACATCGCACTGATCAACTTCTACGACGGCGACGCCCGCATGGGCATGCACCGCGACGGCGACGAGCAGGCGGACGCGCCGGTGGTCTCCCTCAGTCTCGGCGACAGCTGCGTCTTCCGCTTCGGCAACACCGCGACGCGCGCGAAGCCGTACACCGACGTGCAGCTGCGCAGCGGTGACCTGTTCGTCTTCGGCGGTCCCTCCCGGCTCGCCTACCACGGGGTACCGCGCGTGCACGCCGGCACGGCCCCGCCCGGGCTGGGCCTGGCCGGACGGCTGAACATCACCCTGCGGGTGAGCGGCCTGTAGCGGGCGGCGCCGGCCACCCCGGGTGCGGATCATGGGAGACTCGCCCTCATGAGCGGCAAGGCGGATCCCCGGGCAGCGGGGGAGAGGACCACCTCGAAGGCGCGGCTGGACCGGGGGCGCGGTGCGCTCGGACCCGCGCTGGAGCTGGTGCACACCGGGCGGGCACCGACCCGGGCCGTGCTCACCGCGGAGCTCGGCGTCACCCGGGCGACGGCGGGGGCGGTGGCCGCCGAGCTGGAGGCGCTCGGGCTGATCCGGGTGGACGCCCGGCCGGGCGCCGCGGCCGGCTCCCAGGGCCGGCCCTCGCACCGGCTGGAGGTCGCCGAGGACGGCCCGGTGGCCCTCGCCGCGCAGGTCCACGCCGACGGCTTCCGGGCCGCGCTGGTCGGTCTCGGCGGCCGGATCGTGGCGACCGCGCCCGGCTGCGAGACCGTCGACGCCGACCCGGCGAAGGTGCTCGGCTCGGTCGTCGAGGCCGGCGCGGAACTGCTGCGCACGACCGGCCGCCGCTGCGTCGGCGCCGGACTCGCCGTGCCGTCCGCCGTGGCCGAACCGGACGGCCTCGCCCTCAACCCCCTGCACCTGGCCTGGCCCGTCGGAGCCCCGGTCCGGCGGACCTTCGCGGAGTGCGTCCGCGACGCGGGCATCACCGGCCCGGCCTTCGCGGGCAACGACGTCAACCTCGCCGCGCTCGCCGAACACCGGCACGGCGCCGGGCGGGGCGCCCGGGACCTGCTGTGCGTGGCCACCGGCCACCGGGGCGTGGGCGGCGCGCTGGTGCTGGACGGCCGCCTGCACACCGGCAGTTCGGGCCTGGCCCTGGAGGTCGGTCACCTCACCGTCAACCCGGAGGGCAGGCCCTGCCACTGCGGCAGCCGCGGCTGTCTGGACGTCGAGGCCGACCCGCTGGCCCTGCTCGTCGAGGCCGGCCGTGAGCCGGGCCCCGAGGTGTCCCTGCTCCAGCAGGCCGACGACCTGCTGCGCACCCAGTACGCCGATCCGGCCGTCCGCAGGGCCGCCGAGGCCCTGATCGACCGGCTGGGCCTGGGCCTGGCCGGCCTGGTGAACATCCTCAACCCCGACCGCATCATCCTCGGCGGCCTCCACCGCACCCTCCTGGACGCCGACCCCGGCCGGCTGCGCGCGGTCGTCGCCGACCGCAGCCTGTGGGGCCAGAGCGGCGGCGTACCGATCCTGCCCTGCACGCTCGACCACAACAGCCTCGTCGGCGCGGCCGAACTGGCCTGGCAGCCGGTGCTCGACGACCCCTTGGGAGCGCTGCGGTGACCGCTCAGGCCGGGAGAGGCGCGCCCCGAAGGGGCGCGGGACTGTAGGTGACATCGCGGCTCCGCCGCGCGGGCGCGACACGCCACGGACGACCCGCAGCCGCCGGACGGCAGAACGACGCAGGCGCCCAGGCGGGGACCCTCACGGCCAGTCGACCGCGAACGCCCGCCCAGGATGCTCGGTGAGCATCCGCTCCACCAGCTCCGCACCCAACTCCACCTCAAGCCTCGGCCGGGCCCTGCGCAGCAGATACGGCATGCCCGGCCCGCCGTCGACCGAACGGCCGCCGGCCACCACGGTGTCGCCGCCGAGCAGCAGCCGGTCGGCGAAGCCGGCCTCCGCCAGGGCCCGTACCGCCTCCGGCATCCGCCAGTCGGTGGCGTGATGGGCGCGGGAGGGCCCGTCGAAGGCCAGCCAGCAGCCCGACGCGGCGGCCTGGCGCTGCACCACCGGGTCGGGGGAGCGGTTCAGATGGCCGAGGATCACCCGGTCACCGGGCACGCCCAACTCGCCGCACAGCAGGTCGAGCACGTCCAGCGCACCGGTGCCCAGCTCCAGGTGCACGGCGATGGGCGCGCCGGTGGCCCGGTGCGCCTCGGCCGCCGCCGTCATGGTCCAGCGGGCGTGCGCGTCGAGCGCGTGGAAGCCGCCCGCCACCTTGATCAGACCGGCGCGCACCCCCGTCGTACCGATGCCGTCGGTCAGCTCGGACACGAACAGCTCGGCGAGGCCGGTACCGCGCAGCCCGCCGAGCAACTCGGGGTCGTAGTGCGCGGCCTGGTGCAGCCCCGTGGCGCACACCAGGCGCACACCGGTGGCCCGGGACAGCTCCGGCAGCTCCGCCGTCCGCCGTCCCATCCCGTACGGCGTCCACTGGACGACGGCCGCTCCGCCCGCCGCCCGGAACGCGGCCAGCTCGGCCCGCGCCGCCGCCACGTCGTCCAGCTCCTGTCCGGGCAGCTGCGGGCTGCGCAGGAAGAGATGGTCGTGCGCGTCGCACACACCCAGCTCCTCGGGCGGGATGTCGCCGAGGACCGTGCGGACCCGGTTCACCACTGCCGCCCGCGCGGGAGCCGGTCCCGGCCGGGTGCGGACAGGTGCAGCACCTGGAAGAGGTCGCCTTCGGCCTTGGGCGTGTCGTGCTCCCAGAGCGAGAAGTGCACCAGCTCCCAGGCCCGCGTGTCGACGGCGGCCGCCGCCAGCACCGCGCCGTCCTCCGCCGCGAGCCGCCCGGTCTCGGCCGCCGCGTCCGCCATGAAGGCCGCCAGCTCCACGCCCTCCGGCACCGGTTGGCGTCGGCGCACGGCGAACGAGGGCGCGGAACCGGTGGCGGAGCCCTCCTCGAACGCCAGGCCGGTCCACTGCCGTATCGCGGGCCGCCCGAAGTCGTCGACGGGCCCCTGGAAGGCGCCTCCCCACAGGAAGCTGTTCATGCCCTCCATCGTGTTCCAGAGGTAGAACGGCCCGTACTGGTTCACCGGCGAGCCGTGCACCCCGCGCTCGCGCAGCACGTACGTCTTGATGCCGAGGCCGTCCCAGTCGTCCAGCAACGGGCCGACACGGGCGACGCGGGAGCGGATGACGCCCATGTCGTAGTCCGCGGGCAGGGTGAACTCGTACTGCATGGCGTGCATGTCGAACCCTCTCTCAGTCTTCCTGTCCCGGACTGCGCGGCGCGAGCAGGGAGAGCAGGCCCCGGACACCGGCGTCGAAGGCGGCGGGGGAGCCGGAGGCGCGGGCCAGGACATAGCCGCCCTGCACGGTCGCGAGGACGGCCGCGCCGATCTCCTGTCCGTCCAGCGAGGGTGCGAACTGCCCCAGTCGCTTGCCCTCTTCGACGATCCCGGCGATCCGCTCCCTGATCCACGCGATCGTCTCGTCCACCGGCGCGCGCAGCTCGTCGCTGGCGATCACGTCCGGGTCCATGGTCAGCCGGCCGACGGGGCAGCCGCGCAGTACGTCACGCTCGCGCAGCAGGTACGCCTCGATCCGCTCGTACGGCGTGCCCGGCCCGCCGAGGACCCGCTCCGCCGTGGCGCGCAGCTCGTCGGCGGTGCGCCGGATCGCCGCCAGCGCGAGATCGGGCTTGCCCTTGAAGTGGTGGTACATGCTGCCCTGGCCGGCGCCCGCGCGCTCCAGGATCGCCTTGGGGCTGGTGCCCACGTACCCGCGCTCCCACAGCAGCTCGCGGGTGGACTCGATCAGTCGTTCCGGGGTGCTCATGAAGCTACTGTACATACTAGTAGTTACAGTCCGCCAGTCCGGGGGGAGCAGGTGCACTCCACCGTCGTACTCCCGCGGAGGTACGCGCACTGCCTCCGGCCGCACGACGACCCGGACCCGCTGCCGGAGGGAGTCTCGTGCCATCCCCGAAGACCGGGGGCCACCGAAGCGACAACGGAGATGACCGAGATGCAGAACCTGGCCGACTGGGGCGGCGGCGGACCCGGCCCGTGGATCCTGTTCTTCCCGCTGATCTGGGCGGCCGTCGTGCTCGGCGCTGTCACGGTCCTGCGGCGCACCGGGCTGCGCGGCCGCGGGGGCCCCTGGCGTGTGACGGACGGCGGACGGCCCGCGGGCGACTCGCCGCTCGCGGTGCTCGGCCGCCGCTTCGCCTCCGGTGAGATCGACGAGGACGAGTACTGGCGCCGCCTGTCCGTCCTGGAGGAGCAGTTCGGCCGCCCGGGCAAGGGAGGCGCGGCGTGACCGCGACGACGGCAGTGCGGGCCGCCGCCCGCGTGGTGGACGCGGTCAAGGTGTACGGCGGCGGCGACACCGCCGTACGCGCCCTGGACGGCGTCGACGTCTCCTTCCCCGCCGGGCGCTTCACCGCGATCATGGGCCCCTCGGGCTCCGGCAAGTCCACTCTCCTGCACTGTGCGGCCGGCCTCGACACGCTCACCTCCGGCGCCGCCTGGATCGGCGACACCGAGCTCGGCGCGCTCGACGACCGACGCCTGACGCTGCTGCGCCGCGACCGGGTCGGCTTCGTCTTCCAGGCGTTCAACCTGGTGCCGACGCTGACCGTCGCCGAGAACGTCACCCTGCCGCTGGACCTGGCCGGGCGGCGCGGCGACCGGGAGTGGATCGACGCGCTCGTCGACGTCGTCGGGCTGCGCGACCGGCTGCACCACCGGCCCGCGGAACTCTCCGGCGGCCAGCAGCAACGGGTGGCCGTGGCGCGGGCCTTCGCCGGGCGGCCCGACGTGGTCTTCGCCGACGAGCCGACCGGCAACCTCGACTCCCGCTCCGGCGCGGAGGTCCTCGGCCTCCTCGGCTCCGCCGTACGCGACATGGACCGGGCGGTCGTCATGGTCACGCACGACCCGGTGGCCGCCGCACACGCCGACGAGGTGCTCTTCCTCGCCGACGGCCGCCTCGTCGACCGGATGGAGTCGCCCACCGCGGACCGGGTCCTGGACCGCATGAAGGCCTTCGAGGCGCGGACATGAACGCGTCGCTGCGGCTCGGCCTCACCTCCCTGCGCGCCCACCGGCGCCGGTTCGCCGGCACCTTCCTCGCCGTGTTCCTCGGCGTCGCCTTCCTGACCGCCACTCTCGTCATGGGCGACACGCTCAGGGCGAGCTTCGGCAGTATGTTCGGCGAGGCCACCGACGGCACGGACGCCGTCGTGCGCGGCGCCGACGCCATCACCACCCCCGGCGAGGCCCGGGGGGTACGGCGACCCGTGGACACCTCGCTGGTGAGGACCATCGAGCGGGTCCCCGGTGTGGCCGCCGCCGCCCCGAGCATCCAGGGCGCGGGCCAGCTCGTCGGCTCCGACGGCAAGCCCGTCGGAGGCCAGGGACCGCCCACCCTGGCCGGCAACTGGATCACGGACACCCGCCTCAACCCGTACCGGATCGCCGAAGGCCGCGCGCCCGCGAAGCCCGGCGAGGTCGTGGTGAACCGGGGCGCCGCGAAGAAGGGCGGCCTGAAGATCGGTGACACCACCACGCTGCGCACCCCGGACCCGGTCGAGGTCACCATCGTCGGCCTCGCCACCTTCGGCGGCCAGGACGGCATGGCCCAGGTGACGTTCACCGGCATGACCCGGGCCGACGCCGAGAAGTACCTCACCGCACGCCCCGGCCAGGCCGCCGCGATCGAGGTCCGGGCCGGACCCGGAGTGAGCCGGCGGGAACTGGTCCGCAGGCTGAGCCGCGTGCTGCCCGAGGGAGTCGAGGCCATCACCGGTCAGCAGTCGGCGCAGGAGAACACCGACATGATCTCCAGCCAGTTCCTGACCGTCTTCACCACCCTCCTCCTCGTCTTCTCCGGCGTCGCACTGCTCGTCGCCACCTTCTCCATCTACAACACGTTCGCGATCGTGGTCGCCCAACGCACCCGCGAGAACGCCCTGTTGCGGGCGCTCGGCGCGGCACGCCGCCAGGTGACCGCCGTCGCACTCGCCGAGGCCTGCCTGGTCGCGCTCACCGCGTCGCTCACCGGGCTCGCGGGCGGCATCGGCATCGCCGCCGGCCTGCAGGCGCTGTTCCCGGCGATCGGATTCCCGTTCCCCGACGGCGACCTGGTGATCAAGACGCTGTCGATGGTGCTGCCGCTCGCGGTCGGAACCCTCGTCTGCCTCGGCTCGGCGCTCCTGCCGGCCCGGCGCGCCGGACGCACCGCGCCGCTCGCCGCGCTGCGCGAGACGGCCGTCGACGCCTCGGGCGCCTCCCGCGTCCGTGCGATCGCCGGGGGCGCCCTCGGCGCGCTGGCGCTCGCCACGACCCTGACCGGCGTCCTCGTCTCCCCGTCGGTGTGGCTGGCGGGAGTCGGCGCCCTGCTCGCCCTGGCGGACTTCGTCGTCCTCGGCCCGGTCGCCGCCACCACGGCCGTACGACTGCTCGGCGCACCCGTGGACCGGCTGCGCGGGGTGCCCGGCTCGCTGGCCCGGCGCAACGCCCTGCGCAGCCCGAAGCGGACGGCGGCCACGGCGAGCGCGCTGATGATCGGCGTCGCCGTCGTGTCGCTGTTCACCGTCTTCGGCGCCTCGCTGAAGGCCACGATGGACCAGACGGTGTCCCGGTCCTTCGCCGGTGACCTCGCCGTCAGCAGTCCGTCCCTCGGCGCGGGCGGCAGCGGACTCAGCCCCCGGCTCGCGCCCGCCCTCCAGCGTCTGCCGCAAGTCGCCACCGCCGTGGGACTCGGCCGCGGCGTCGCCGAAGTGAACGGCCATGGACGGGCGTTGACGGTCACCGATCCGGAGGCACTCGCCCGCACCTTCGACCTCGGTACGGTGACCGGCTCCCTGCGCGGCCTCGGCGCCGACGGCATCGCGATCACCCGGACGGAGGCCGGCCGGCAGCATCTGCGCACCGGTGACACCGCCCGCCTGACCTTCACCGACGGCCGGAGTGAGATCACCGTCCGGGCGGTGTACGGCCGGTCGGAACTCGCCGGCGACTACGTCATCACCCGCGCCGCGTGGGCCCCGCACCGCACCCAGGACGCGGACACCCTGATCGCCGTCACCTTCAGGCCCGGGGTGAGCGCCGACGACGGCAAGGCGGCGGTGCGGCGGATCGCCGCCCGGTACGGCAACCCCGAGGTGCAGACCCGCGACGAGTACGCGCAGTCGTCGGCGGGCGGGATCGACATGATGCTGACCCTCGTCTACGCGCTGCTCGCCCTCGCCGTGGTCATCGCCCTGCTCGGCATCGCGAACACGCTGACGCTCGCGCTGCACGAACGCACCGGGGAACTGGGCCTGTTGCGGGCCGTCGGCCAGACCCGGGCCCAGCTGCGGGCCATGGTCCGCTGGGAGTCGGTCCTGGTCGCCGCGTTCGGCACGGTCGGCGGGCTGGGCCTCGGCGCCTTCCTGGGCTGGGTGCTGGTGAAGGCCTCGGACGGCGCGGGCGACACCGCGTTCGCCTTCGCCCTCCCGCCCGCGCGGCTGGCCGTGGTGGCCCTCGTCGGCCTCACCGCCGGCGTCCTCGCGGGCCTCCGCCCGGCCCTGCGCGCGGCCCGGCTGGACGTGCTGCGGGCCATCGCGACGGAGTGACTGCGTCGCGTCGGCGGGGGCGCCTAAACACCGGGTCGGTCGAGACCGTGTGCGGGTGCGGGTGCGGGTGCGGGTGCGTTGTGGCGGGCCGCGCCTACTCGCCGGGTCGGTCCAGACCATGTCCGGGTGCGGGTGCGTCGTGGCCCGGTCGCGCAGTTCCCCGCGCCCCTGGGGAGCTGCAGCCGTCGCACTCGTCGGCGCGGGCGAGCGACCCCACCCCTGGCCCCCCACCGTCGTACCGCGAGGTCCCCGCCCGGTCAGCCCGAGACGGCCGACGGGGCGGGGGTGTGCGCGCCGGGCCCGGCCGACGCGTGCGCCACCGCCGGGGCGGGGGCTGCTGCGGCGACCGGCGCCACGGCGCCGACCGGTGCTGTCGCACCGCCGACCTTCGCCGCGGCCACCGGTACCGTCGAGCGGACCGGCGTGGCCCTGGCCGTCGGCCGCGGCTCCGTCGTGCGGCGTGGTGCACTCGCCGGATGCGGCCGCACCACCGTCGGCGCGGGCAGCGTGAACCAGACGACCTTGCCGTTCTCGCCGTCCGGCCGCGCCCCCCAGCTCTCGCTGACCGCCGCCACCATGGCCAGCCCCCGGCCACAGGTGGCCAGCGGGCCGGCGTCGGGCGCTTCCGCGGCGTCGGCCGGCACCGGAAGCCGCGGATCGTTGTCGCGCACCGAGACGGTGAGCCGGTCCGGCGCCAGCTCCAGCTCGACCGTGCACGACTTGTCGGGCCTCGCATGCCGGTGCACGTTGCTCAGCAGCTCCGTCACACCGAGCGCGGCCCGGTCTATCAACGCGTCCATGTGCCAGTAGCGCAACTGTGCAGATACGATTCTGCGGACCTGGCCGATCCGCGACGGCAGGGCCTGGAGCTCCACCGTGCAGTGCCTGCTCGGGTGACTGATCACGGCTGCGACTCCCCGATGTAGAGGTCCGAACGGACCGGAAGAACACGGAGAACAACGGATCCAGCAGGGCGTCTGCGTCCAGACGTCCGCCTGCTGTCGTGGCCGGCGGGCTGGTTCGCAGCGTTATCGCCGGTAAACCCAGAGTGACGTGAGACCAGCGTGACGCAGCGGGTGCCCGCCCGCAACTCGCCGCGACGGACCGCTGCTCACCGGTGTGCGCCGGACGTTCCTCAGCCGCCGCGTCCGGCGGCGCGCCGCACCGCCTCGATGAACCGGCGTGCCGCGGGCGGACCCGGCTCGCCCGGAGCGGGGTCGCGCTCGCCCAGCGTCAGCAGGTACCGCTTGCCGTTGAGGTCGGCCAACGCCTTGTCGTCCGGACCGAACCACGGCTTGGACGCGCGCACCGCCCGCACCGGAGCGCTGTCGATCTCGCTGCCGTAGCTGGTGAGCAACTCCAGCCTGCCGTCGTTGATCCGGACCTGTCCGGCCCGGGTGAGCGAACGCAGCCGCTTGCCGATGCGCACGCCCTTGGCCGTGAACTCAGGCTCCGCCATCCTTCGCCGCCCCCTTGCCCGTGTGCTTCCGCGATCCAGTGTGCGCCCCCGTCAGGGCCTGTCCGAGGGACGATCGTCCCGTCGCGTGCAGTCTGCCTCCGTGCGGCCGGGAGCACCAGTACACGCGGGCGCCTGCGGCAGCGGCCCGGAGCACTCCCGCCAAATGCGCCCCCGGATGCTGCGCACGCCTGTGTCCCAGGGCCTCTTTGGGTGGCTCAAAGATGCGTTTATGCAGGTGGGAAGCGATGTGAAAGATGCCTATGCTCGATGTGGCCGGCCGCGCGAGGCGTCGTCGGCGCCGAGCGTAAGGAGCACCGCCGTGAGCACCACCCACCAGACCCGGACCGGCGCGACCCTCGACGTCGACCGCAGCGACGCCGCCTACCGTGACTGGCTGAAAGAAGCCGTCCGCAAGGTCCAGGCCGACGCCAACCGCTCGGCGGACACGCACCTGCTGCGCTTCCCGCTCCCCGAGCACTGGGGCATCGACCTCTACCTGAAGGACGAGTCGACACACCCCACCGGCAGCCTCAAGCACCGCCTCGCCCGCTCGCTCTTCCTCTACGGCCTCTGCAATGGCTGGATCCGCCCCGGCCGCCCGGTCATCGAGGCCTCCAGCGGCTCGACCGCCGTCTCCGAGGCCTACTTCGCCAAGCTGATCGGCGTGCCCTTCATCGCGGTCATGCCGCGCACGACCAGTGCCGAGAAGATCCGCCTGATCGAGTTCCACGGCGGCCAGTGCCACTTCGTGGACGACTCCCGCAAGATGTACGAGGAGTCCGCCCGCCTCGCGGTGGACACCGGCGGTCACTACATGGACCAGTTCACCTACGCCGAGCGGGCCACCGACTGGCGCGGGAACAACAACATCGCCGAATCCATCTTCCGTCAGCTGGAGTTGGAACGGTTCCCGGAGCCGGCGTGGATCGTCGCCACGGCCGGCACCGGCGGCACCTCCGCGACCCTCGCCCGCTACGTCCACTACATGCAGTACGACACCCGCATCTGCGTCGCCGACCCGGACAACTCCTGCTTCTTCGAGGGCTGGACCACCGGCGATCCGGACGTCACCTGCGACTGCGGCTCCCGGATCGAGGGCATCGGCCGCCCGCGCATGGAGCCGAGCTTCGTGCCCGGCGCGATCGACCGGATGATGAAGGTCCCGGACGCGGCCAGCGTCGCCGCCGTACGCGCCCTGGAGCGAGCCATCGGCCGCAAGGCCGGCGGCTCGACGGGCACCGGACTGTGGAGCGCGCTGAAGATCGTCTCCGAGATGGTGGCCGAGGGCCGCCGGGGCAGTGTCGTCACCCTGCTGTGCGACCCGGGCGACCGCTACCTCGACAAGTACTACTCCGACGCCTGGCTCGCCGAGCAGGGACTGGACATCACGCCGTACACGGCGGCGATCGAGACCCTGCTGACCACGGGGGCATGGCCGGACTGAGCCCCCGCACGGGTCAGCCGAGGCGCCGGTCCAGCCTTGCGACCGCACCGCGGAAGGCGCGGCCCACCCCCGGGCGGGCGAGCGTCCACAGCAGGCGGAACGCCGCCGTTCCGTCGAGCGCGAAGGTCATCTGCACCCGGGCCCCGGTGCCCGCCGGGGCAAGCCGCCACTCCTCCACCCAGGCGCGCGCTCCCGGCATGTTCGTCACGTCGACGCGATAGGCGTAGAGCTCCGGCGCCTTCGCCGCGACCACCGACTCCTCGAACCGGCCGCCGCCGCGCAGCCGCACCTGGCGACCCCCGCCGGCCGACCGTACGGAGGCCACCCCGGGGAACCATTCCGACCAGCCGGCCGGGTCCTCGGCCAGCGACCGGAAGACCGCTTCCGGGGCTGCGGCGACCTGCCGGGCGAACACCAGGCGCACCGGCGCCGCCTCGACAAAGTCCGGACCGACCGGACGTAGAGCATGAGCCATGGCGCGAAACCCCCCTCGTGAAGCCCCTCCAAGGAACCGGGGTGGTGCACCGCCAGCCTAACTGATACACCGTCAGATGTCGTCGGCGTGCCAGCCGTCCGCGTCCGTCTCGCCCGCCACCAGCAGCCGCGGCAGATGCTCCGAGATCTCCGCCCGGGCCTCGGCCGGCAGCCCCGCGTCGGTGACGAGCGTGTCCACCTGCTCCAGCGTGGCGAAGGAACTCAGGCCCACCGTCCCCCACTTGGTGTGGTCGGCGACCACCACGACCCGGCGCGCCGAGTGCACCAGCCGCCGGTTCGTCTCCGCCTCCGCGAGGTTCGGCGTGGACAGACCGGCCTCCACCGATATGCCGTGCACGCCGAGGAACAGCAGATCGAAGTGGAGGGCCGCGATCGCCTGGTCGGCGACCGGCCCGACCAGCGAGTCCGACGGGGTCCGCACGCCGCCGGTGAGCACCACCGTGGCCGCGCCCTGTCGCTGGCCCGAGGTGCGCTGCGCCGCGTGGAAGACGTCCGCGACCCGCACCGAGTTCGTCACCACCGTCAGATCGGGCACCTCCAGCAGGTGCTGCGCGAGCGCGTACGTCGTCGTACCACCGGACAGGGCGATCGCCGTGCCCGGGGTGACCAGCGTGGCGGCTGCCCGCGCGATGTCCTCCTTGGCGGTCAGCTCCAGACTCGACTTGGCCTCGAAGCCCGGCTCATGGGTGCTCGCCTCGACCACGGGCACCGCGCCGCCGTGCACCTTCTCCAGCACACCCTGACGCGCGAGCGCGTCCAGATCGCGGCGCACGGTCATGTCCGACACGCCGAGCTTGCGGGTCAGTTCGTTGACCCGCACACCACCCCGGCGCCGGACCTCGTCCAGGATCAGGGCGCGGCGCTGCTCCGCGAGGAGGTTCTGATTCTCACTCACGTACGCTCCGGTCCTTTCGCCGCCAGCCGTCCGACACACCCGGCGCACCACCCCCGACCAGGAGGTTCCCTTCGGCCGGAGATGCGCGGGCGTCCCATCCTTTCACGGGTCGGTACGGGTTGCGCCACCTTCTGTCACGACCCGCACCTGCCACGTGTGCCACAGCGGTCCCGCCGTCGTCACCCGAATCGGGGAGATTCCATGACGAGTGGTGCACACCGCCGGCGCAACCGGGATCCTGAAGCCCGCATCGGCACAGGCCTACGGGCGCCTCACGGGGGTGCGAGAACAGTGGACCGCGCACAGCAACGCCCCGGCGGGCAGCAGACGGACGGGGCGGCGGCGCCGCAGGGCGGCCGGACGGGCCGGCTCCGCGCACCGGAGGCCGAGCTGGAACTGCTGGTGCACGGGGTGGGCGGGACCACCCCCGAGAAGATGCTCGGCGACCCGCGCACCGTCCGCGTCACCGGCGACGACACGGCCGCCGTCTTCCGGCGCGCCGAGGACGCGGCGGGGGAAGCATCCCGGGACGAGCCCGTCCAGGAGGCGTACGTCTGGTGCAACCTCACCTCCGGCGACCGCAGCCGCGCCCTGTGGCTGGTGCTGCTGCCGTTCATGGTGGTCAACCTCGCCCACTGGATGCGCCCCGCCGCGGCCGGCCGGCACCGCATGGTCCGCCTGTACGGCCTCCTGGTGCGGCTGGCCGCCCTCACCCTGACCGTGCTGCTGGTGGCCGCCGTCTGCGAGGTGGCCCTGGACCTGGTGGCCTGGCAGTGCGCCGGCGTCCATGACTGCGTCCGACGCCACTCCTGGCTGACCTTCCTCGCCCCCCACGCGTCCACCGCCTTCGACGGACACGGCAGCTGGTGGAGCCCGCCCGGCCGCCGGCTCGCCCTGGCCGCGCTGGTGCCGACCGCGCTGACCGGCCTGCTCTGGTACCTCTCGCACCGCACCTGGAGCGCGTACGAGTCCCACCAGCCGCTGTCCCACGACCCCGAACCGGACACCGACGGCAGCGCGCTGACCATGCCCGGCTTCTGGTACGGGCGCCGCCTCGTGGCCCGGCTGCGCGCCGCGCACACCGCGGCGGCCCTGCTGACCGTCGCCGCTGCCCTCGCGGCCCCGGCGGCCCGCTTCGACCACCGGCCGGGCGGCCCCGCCGTCCTGGAGGCCGTGAGCCGGCTGCTCACCGCGGCCCTGCTGGCCTGGGCGGCGGCGGTGGTGGGGGTGGTCTGCCGCCGGGGGCGCAGCGAGACGCGCCTCGATCAGCAGGCCGACCGGCACCTCGTACGCCTCCTGCCGCTGGGCGCGCTGGCCCTGCTGCTGCTCACGGCCGCCTACGCCGGCTGGGCCCGCCCCGGCTGGCGGTCCACCGGGCGGCCGCCCGGCGACCCGGCCTTCGGCGGCCTGATGCTGGCCCAGGGACTGCTGGTCGTCGCGCTCGCCGTGGTGGCCCGGTACCTGTACCGGCGCACTCCCGATCCGCGCGCGGGGATGCGCGGCCTCGGCGGACCGGCCGTCGCGCTGCTCGCCTGCGCGCTGGGCGGTGTGCTGTCCGGCGGGCTCGCACAGCGCGTCGCGGACTGGCTGGACGGCACCCGCGCCCTGCTCCCCGGGCCGCCCCTCCTGCTGACCTGGCAGGCGTCCACCATCCCGCCGGTGCTCGCGGTCCTGCTGCTCCTCGCCGCCGGGCTGGCGGCGCGGACCGCCCGGCTGGCCCGCGCCGAACGCACCCGCGTCCGCCACGAGCACCCCGGCGAACCCGAGGACCCGGGCCGCACCCGCGCCATCGCCCATGTCCGCGCCATGTCCGCCCTCACCGACCGGGCACCCCTCGTCGTCGCCGTGCTCACCGTCACCACCCTGCTGCTCGGCGGGGTGGCGCTGGCCGGCGCGCTGACCACACGCAAGACACCCGACGGAGCGGCCCGCCGCACCTACGACGCCCTCCAGGCCGTCGCCGGGATCTCGCAGGCGCTGGGCTCCTGGCTGATCGGGCTCGGCTTCCTGCTCTTCGTGACCTGGGGCAGGCGCGCCTACAAGGACGCCTCGGCACGGCGCACGATCGGCATCCTGTGGGACGTCGGCACCTTCTGGCCCCGGGCCGCGCACCCCTTCGCACCACCCTGCTACGCCGAGCGCGCGGTGCCGGACCTGACCTGGCGCATGGCGACCTGGACGCACCGCACCGGGGGCCGCCTGGTCCTGTCCGGTCACTCCCAGGGCAGCGTCCTGGCCGCGGCAGCCGCCTGGCAGCTGCCCCCGTCCGTGCGCGGCCGGATCGCGCTGCTGACCTACGGCTCCCCGCTGGAGCGCCTGTACGGCCGCTGGTTCCCGGCCCACTTCGGACCGCCCGCGCTCGTCGCCCTGCACCGCGATGTCGCCTGCTGGAGCAACCTGTACCGCCGTACCGACCCCATCGGCGGCCCCGTCCGCGTGCCCGACGACGCGAGCCCGGAGGTCGACCACGCCCCGCTGCGGGACCCGCTCGCCTACGGCCGCACGCCCGAGCATCCTCTCCCGGCGCCCCTCCTCGGTCACTCCGACTACCAGGCGGACCCGGCCTTCGCCCGCGCACGGGCCCGCCTGCTGAGCCGGCTGCGCCCGGAGCTGCCGGGGCCGCGCCCCGAGCCGCCGGCGCCCCGGTGAGGCCCGGCCATGTGCCCGACGTACCCGGTCAGGGCAGCTCCGGCAGGTCCTCCGCGAACAGCAGGGTCAGATCGTCGGTGCTGGGATCGTCCAGCTGGGCGACACGGCCCGCGTGCCGTTCCACCATCGCCTCGAAGGTCTGCCGGGCGGTACGGCCGTTGCCGAACGCCGGGCCCTTCGGGATGGCCGTGAAGTACGTCAGCAGCGCCTCCGAAGCGCCCGGCGCCAGCCGGTACTCGTGCTCGTCGGCCTGCTGCTCCACGATCCTCAGCAGCTCCTCGGGGCCATAGTCGCCGAAGGTGATGGTGCGGGAGAAGCGGGAGGCGACTCCGGGGTTGACGGACAGGAAGCGCTGCATCTCCGCCGTGTAGCCGGCGACGATCACCACCACCGCGTCCCGGTGGTCCTCCATCAGCTTCACCAGCGTGTCGATGGCCTCCTTGCCGAAGTCGCGCCCGCCGTCCTCCGGGGACAGCGCGTACGCCTCGTCGATGAACAGCACACCGCCGCGCGCCCTCTCGAACGCCTCCTGCGTGCGGATCGCCGTGGAGCCGATGTGCTCACCGACCAGGTCGACCCGGGACACCTCCACCAGGTGCCCCTTCTCCAGCACACCGAGCGAGGCGAGGATCTCGCCGTAGAGGCGGGCGACCGTCGTCTTGCCGGTGCCGGGCGAGCCGGTGAAGACCAGATGCCGCTTGACCGAGGCAGCCTTCAGGCCCGCCTGCTGCCGCCGCCGGCCCACCTCGATCATGTCGGTCAGCGCCCGCACCTCCCGCTTGACGCTCTCCAGACCCACCAGCGCGTCCAGCTCCCCGAGCACGTCCTTCGAGGTCCGCACCGGCTCGTCCGGGACGGCGGCGATCAGCGGCTCCTGCTCCGTGCTGCGCTGCCCGGGGATCGAACCGAGCAGCCCGGCGGAGTGCGACACCGTCTGTACGGCGGTCTCCCGGGCCGGGGACCGCCGCAGACCGCCGCTCTCGTCGCTGGTGCAGTCCTCCACCACCGGACCCGTCCCGGACCCGGCGTCCGGGCCCGCGTCCGCGAACTCGTAACCACCGCGCGCACAGCGCTCCGTGCGGCACTTGCGCAGCGTCGCACGGCAGCCGTCGATCACATGGAAGCCGTAGCCGCCGCTGCCGCTGACCCGGCAGTTCAGGAAGCTTCCGCGGCCGCCCGCGGAAATGTAGAAGCCCGCCTCGGCGGGGGAGTCGACCGTGCAGCGCTCGATGGTCGGGTCGGCTCCCTTGGTGACGATCACACCGGTCTGGGTGCCGTCCAGGGTGCAGTTGTTCAGCGTGCCGCCGCTGCCGTGGTCGCGGAACCACGCTCCGGTCGCCGCCTCCCGGATCCGGCAGTCGTCGAGCTGCGCGGTGGCCCCGTCGCTCACCGACACCGCCGTGTTGCGCACCTGCGACAGGTCGCTGTCCACCACGTCCGCGCGCGAACCGCGGTCCAGCACGAACAGGGCGTCCGGCACGTCGTGCACCCGGCAGGAGTCGAGGACGGCGGTGGCGCCGTCGCTGACCCACACCGCCGGATAGTCCCCGGTGCTGTCGAAGATCTCGCACTGGTGGGCGTCCACCCGGGTCCCCGGATCCCACACCGACAGGCCGTTGCGCCCGAACTGACGGACCGTCGTCCGGGTCAGCGTCAGCACCGAGCGGGAGCGCAGGTCGACCGCGTTCTCGGGGATGTCATGGATGCGGCAGTCGGCGAGCGTGAGCACCGCGTCCGTGTCCAGGGTGACACCGTCGGCGGTGGTGCGGTGCACATCGCAGTCGGTCAGCTGCGCCGTCGCCCGCTGGGTGACCTGGACGCCGGAGCCGCGGACCTCGTAGATCTCGCAACCCACCGCCTCCAGCGACGAGTTCTCGCCCGTCGCGGTCAGCCCGGTGCCGGAGGCATGGTGCACCCGGCACCGCTCCAGACGCGGGCGGGCACCGCCCCGCACGGCCACACCCGCCTGCCCGGCCGCGACGACCTCGCACTCCTCGAACACCCCGCCCGCGCCGTCCAGTACGGCGATGCCGATGCCGGCCGGGTTGTCGACCGTACAGCGGCGCACGGTCGGGCGGGCACCGCCGCGCACCTCGATACCCGCCGCGGACCGGGTGACGATCCGCACGTCCATCAGCTCGGGCATGCCCTCCTCGACCAGCAGCGCGGGCGCCGCCGCGTCCTGCCCCTCCACGTGCAGGTCCTGCACCACGGCCGAGGCGCACACGGTGAGCGGCACACCGTCCGCCGGCGCGATCCGCACCGAGCCGGGGGAGCCCTCGGGCCCGCGGAGCGTCACCGCCCGCTGGACGACGAGGTTCTCCCGGTAGGTGCCCGGGGCGATGGTGAGGACGTCGCCGTCGGTGGCGGCCTCCAGGGCGGCGGCGAGCGAGGCGTACTCGCCCGTGCGGCGCCGCCACCGCGACGTACCGGTGTGCGTCACCTGGACCGTGCCCTGTGCCATGGTGTTGCTGTGCCCCCACCTCGTCGTACTGACGGCTCGCTGCCACAGGGGCCGCGCCGCCGGTGCCAAGACCGCGACCGTGCTCAGCACCTGGGCTGGTGCGCGTTCGCGCTCCCGAACGTGCGTGCCTGTGCGGTTCGCTCGTCCGCGGGTTGTCGCCGAAAGCGCTTCGGCCGGTCCACCGTAGCGTGTGCGTGCAGGGTGGGTTGACCAGAGCCGGAAGGCCGTCAGCTGCCGGTGCCCGCCTTGCCCCAGTCCGGGCCGGCCCGGTCCCAGGCCTGGTCCCAGCGTGCGAACCGCCCGCGGACCATGCGCCACACGGCCAGCCGCCGGGCGGCTTCGACCAGGCCCGTGGCCAGCAGGGCCGCGCCGGTCCCGGCGAGCACCGCGTGTGTCGTCGCGGTGGCGGAGTCCAGCGGCCGGGTCGTTATTCGGCCCTGCGGATCCGTCCAGAGCCTGAAGTGGTCTCCCGTATCCGGGGACTTGACGTCCGTCAGGGCCGGGCCGTGCCGGTGGCTGCCGTCCGGTGCGGTCCAGTCCGCCAGAACACGGCGGTGGGTCTGGCGCGCCGTCGTGGTGTCGGGGTCACTCTCCGGCGGGACTTCGCCCAGGTCACGCACCACCGTGGCCGTGACGAGGTGGCGCGTGCGCTGCTGCTCGCGCACGGCTCGCTGCAGCGAGTGCTGGGCGGCGGCGCCGACCAGCCATCCGGTCACGGGCGCGGCCACGGCGATCAGCATGAGCGCCACGAGGGCCAGCCATGCCTCGGCCAGATCGGTCGTGCGGCACAGCGGATTGCGCCGCCAGCGCCACAGGCCACTGATCGCCCGCATGTCCCCACCCCCTTCCGCTCCGTCATAGCCCCTGGCACGGGCACGCATTCGCGGCCCGGTGCAAGAGAGAGCGACATCACGTCAGCCGCGGACGGTCCCGCGCGCGGCCTCTCAGGAACCTCTCGTGTCCTCCCAACGACGGGGGCCCGTCCCCGGTTCCCCGTCATCGGGCCGAGGCGGGTGCTGCTCCAGCACCCGGACCGGGTCCCCGATCCTGATCGTGCCGGTAGAGAGGGGCACGAGGTTCTGGCCGAAGATCAGCCGCGCGCCCACCTTGCGATGGCGCGCCAGGGTGCGCAGGGGCTCCCGGCCGCGCACGGCGGTGTCCTGGTCGACGGTGGTGACGACACAGCGTCCGCTCGACTTCGCGACGCGGAAGACCACGTCGCCGATGGAGATCCGCGACCAGTGGTCCTCCGCCCAGGCCTCGGTGCCGGCGATGACGACGTTGGGCCGGAAGCGGTCCATCGGCAGCGGGCCCTCCTGAGCCTGGGCGCCCTCGGCTATCAGGGAGTTCAGGGCGTCGAGGGAGGCGCTCGTGGTGGCCAGCAAGGGATAGCCGTCGGCGAAGCTCACCGTCTCGCCGGGCAGGGCGTACTCGGGATCGACCGGGCGGCGGGTGGCCGGATCGTCCATGTGCACGAGGCGGACGTCCCTGCGCAGATAGGCGCTGCACCAGGTGTGCGCGGCCGCGGCTGCCGGAACCGCCTCGACCTTGGTGCCGAAGACGTTCACCGGCACGGTGCCGGCCGGCGCGGGCACCGGCACCGTCAGCGGCGCGTGACCGGGCGCGGACAGACGAAGGCCGCCGCCGGGCAGAAGCTCGGCGGCGGCCAGCGCGAGGCGTGGCTGTTCGCGCTGTGTGACGACCTTTCCCCCGTCGTCGATCAGGGTCCAGCGCCGGTCTCCGGCCAGGCCCCAGGGCTCCACCGCGGCCTCCCGGGGTGCCTGCCCCCGGAACGCCTTGACCGGATGGACGTGAATCGACTGCACTTCGGCGTTCTCCATGACGCCATCGTGCCAGGAGGCACCGACAGCGCCGGGGTGCCGGTCAGTAGCCGCGGTACTGCTGGTTGTTGTACGGGTCCTGGTAGGGGGCCGGCGCGGGTCGCGGCGCGGCCGGGCGCATCGCCTCGTATCCCGTGCCCGCCCCCATCGGGCGCTGCTGCTGCGGGGCCTGCGGGCCGGGGTAGCCCCGCGGGGCGCTCGCCTGCTGCGGGATGTACGCCGTGGGTGCCTGTTGCAGCGGTGCGGGCTGCGACATCTGCGGATAGCCGTAGGCAGGGGCCTGCGGGGAGGGCGCCGCCGGGAGGGCGGGCAGTGCCGACGGCAGAGCGGGCAGGCTGCTGCCCGTGTCGTAGGCGGCGGGGACCCGGATCGGGGCGATCTGCGGGGTGCCCCGCTCGGCCACGAGCGAGTCGTAGATCGGGGTGTCCGGGAAGGAGGCGGAGTAGTAGCCGCCACCATAAGTGGAGCGGGGGGAGGTCATGGCACATAAGTTAAGCCCACGATGTGCTCGTTGGGGAGACCGATAAGAGGGTTGTTTTCCGTGCCTGCAGTGACCGGGGATCCCCAATACGAGCGAACTTGGCAAAAATGGACGCCGACCGACGCTTTAATTGTGTAAAGGCCGAGCTCCTGCGGGGTTACCGCCAGTTGACCGGCGGTCTTCCCGTGCCGGTCAGGGGAGCCTGCCGTGCCCCGGAATAGGTTGTCCGGGTACGGATCACCGGGACGACCCGGGGTGCCCGGAAGCCGACACGGATGGGGGCGGACATGTCAATGCTGAAAGGGTCGAACACGCCGGTGCCGACCACGGCCCTGCGCGTCGAACTGGGCTGGCGCCCGGCACCCGGGGTGCCCGACGCGGACGCCTCCGCATTGCTGCTCGCCACCGGAAGGGTCCGCTCCGACGCCGACTTCGTCTTCTACAACCAGCCCGCCCACCCCTCCGGCGCGGTGCGTCACGAGGGCAAGAGGACGACCGGCGCGGGCGTGACGGACACCCTTTCCATCGACCTCGCGCGCGTGGAGGGCGCCATCGAGCGGATCGTCCTCGCCGCCTCCGCAGACGGCGGGACCTTCGGACAGGTCCCCGGCCTCTACATCGAGGTGACCGAAGCGGTGACCGGGCGGACGGTGGCCCGCTTCGACAGTCCGGGCGCGACCGTCGAGACGGCCTTCGTGCTCGGCGAGTTCTACCGCCGCCAGGGCGCGTGGAAGTTCCGCGCCGTCGGCCAGGGCTACAGCAGCGGACTCGAAGGGCTGGCAACGGACTTCGGTATCACCGTGGACGAACCCCAGCACACCGCACCGCCCGCCGCCACGGCCCCGGTCACGCCGCCCCCGCCGCCCGCGGCGGCCCCGGCACCCCCACCCGTACCGCCCGCGCCCTCGGCCCCTCCCACGGCTCCTCCGGCTCCCGCGCCCCAGCCGGTCCGCCTGTCCAAGGTCACCCTCACGAAGACGGCGCCGTCCGTCTCGCTCGCCAAGCAGGGCGGCACCTCCGGAGCCATGCGGGTGAACCTCAACTGGCAGAGCCGCAAAGAGCTTTCGGGCTGGGGCAGGTGGGGAGGCGGGCAGGGAGACATCGACCTCGACCTGTGCGCCCTGTACGAACTGGCCGACGGCCGCAAGGGCGTCGTCCAGGCGCTCGGCAACGCCTTCGGGTCGCTGCGCCGGCCGCCGTACATCCACCTCGACGGCGACGACCGCACCGGTGCCGTGGCGAGCGGCGAGAACCTCACCATCAACCTCGACCACGCCCGGGATTTCCGGCGCATCCTCGTCTTCGTCACCATCTACCAAGGCGCCACCTCGTTCGCCGACCTGCACGCCACCGTCACCCTCCAACCGCAGCACGGCGCCCCGATCGACTTCTCGCTCGACGAGTGCACCGTCCCCTCCACGGTGTGCGCACTCGCCCTGATCACCAACACGGGCGGCGACCTCCTCGTACAGCGCGAGGCGCGGTACCTGGTACCGGAGCGCGGCGTCAGCCCGCAGCGCACCATGGACCGCGCCTACGGCTGGGGCATGAACTGGACGCCCGGCCGCAAGTGACCCGGCTCAGCCCTCGTCGGGCACGGCGTCGGGGCGCGCGTACGTGCGGCCCTTCCAGGCGGCCCCGCGCCCCCGGTAGTGCTGCACGGCCGAGTCGACCGTCATCAGCAGGTACAGCAGCGCGGTGAACGGCAGCAGCGGCGCGAGCCACAGCGGCTGCCGGTAGTAGCGGAGCATGGGCAGGTACGTCCCCGCCATCACCGCCCACGCCACGGCACCGGTGACGGCCGTCGCCGTAGCGCCGGCCGCCGCCCCCACGGCCACCGCGGCGGGCGGCACCAGGTAGACCAGCGCGAGCCCGGCGACCGTACCGAGCAGCAGCAGCGGGTTGTGGCGCAACTGGGCGTAGGCGCTGCGCGAGACCATCCGCCACAGGTCGTGCAGCCGCGGATACGGCCGCACACTGTCCACCCGGTCGGCCAGCCCCAGCCAGACGTGCCCGCCGGCCCCCTTCACCGCGCGAGCGAGCGCCACGTCGTCGATGACGGCCTGCCGGATGGCGTCCGGGATGCGCGCCTTCTCCGCCGTCCCGGTGCGCAGCAGGACACACCCGCCCGCCGCCGCGGCCGTACGCGAGCCCCTCCGGCCGATCCACCGGAACGGATACAGCTGCGCGAAGAAGTACACGAACGCCGGGACCACCAGCCGCTCCCACACGCTCTCCACCCGCAGCCGCGCCATCTGCGACACGACGTCGAAGCCCCCGGCACGGGCCGCCGCCACCAGCGTGCGCAGGCTGTCCGGCGCGTGCGCGATGTCCGCGTCGGTCAGCAGCAGATACTCGGGGTCACGCGCGCGTGCCAGGCCGATGCCGTGCCGCACCGCCCACAGCTTGCCCGTCCAGCCCGTCGGCGGTTCGCCCGGCGAACCCACGGTCAGCGGCAGCCCGCCGTGCCGCCGGGACAGCTCGCGCGCCAGCTCCCCGGTGCCGTCGGTGCTCCCGTCGTCCACCAGGAAGACCTCGGCCCGGCCCGGGTACTCCTGCGCCAGCAGCGACGGCAGGCTCTCGGGCAGTACGGCGGCCTCGTCGCGGGCGGGTACGACCACACAGACCGACGGCCACGCCTCCGGTTCCCGGCGCGGCGGCAGCCGTACGTCCGTACGCCAGAAGAAGCCCTGGCCCAGCAGCAGCCAGCACCAGGCGGCCAGCGACACGACGGTGATCCACGACAGGGCGCTCACCCCCGCAGTCTGCCCCACCGGACAGGGCCGCAAGGGCCGATCGTCTATCGTGGCCGGGTGAAGATCGCGCTCATGGACTCCGGAATCGGCCTGCTTCCCGCCGCCGCCGCGGTACGGCGGCTGCGGCCCGACGCGGATCTCGTGCTCTCCTGGGACCCGGACGGGATGCCCTGGGGACCACGCACTCCGGAGGACATCACGCAGCGGGCCCTCGCCGTGGCCGGGGCCGCCGCCGTCCATGAGCCCGACGTCCTGATCGTCGCCTGCAACACCGCCTCCGTGCACTCGCTGCCGCAGATGCGGGCCCGTTTCGAACCGGAGCTGCCGATCATCGGCACCGTGCCGGCGATCAAGCCGGCCGCGGCGGGCGGCGGCCATGTCGCGATCTGGGCCACCCCCGCCACCACGGGCAGCGCCTATCAGCGCAACCTGATCGAGCGGTTCGCCACCGGGGTGGCCGTCACCGAGGTGGCCTGCCCCGGCCTCGCGGACGCGGTGCACCACGCGGACGAGGCCGCGATCGAGGCCGCCATCGCCTCGGCCGCCGCGCGCACCCCCGAGGACGTGACCACCGTCGTTCTCGGCTGCACCAACTACGAGCTGGTCGGCGAGCGCATCCGGGCCGCAGTCCAGCGGCCCGGCCGCCCGCCGCTCATACTGCACGGCTCCGCCGGGGCGGTGGCCGCACAGGCCCTGCGCCGGATCGGGGCGGAACCGGCCGCGGCCGCCCTCGCCGACACCAGCCTCACGGTGCTGCTCAGCGGTCGCGAGGCCATGCTCCCGGACACGGCACTGGCCTACGAGGAAGGCCGTTTCCTGCAGGCGGTCAGCCCCGTCCGCTGACCGGCCGCGCGACCGCGGCCCAGGCCCGGACCGCCCTGGCCCACTCGGGTCAGTCACGCTCCGCCACGTCCTACCCGCGCAGCGAAACCTGAGTAACCTCATAAACATGAGGGACCACGTCCACGCCGACGACAGCCCGAACCCGGAGATCTGGACCGGGCGCGCCACCAACCGGGTCCAGTGGCTGCTGGCGCTGGTCGGTGCGGCCTGCATGGCGCTCGGTATCGAGCTGGCGGTGGACTCGGCATGGACGGCCGGCGTCGCCCCGCTGGCGATGTCCGTCGTGGGCTGCATCGCCGCCGGACTGCTGGTCCTCTTCGGCACGCTCGCCTTCGTGCACGTCGACCTCAAACTCGACAAGGAGTCCGTGGAGGTCCGCTGCGGCCACATGGGGCTGCCGCGTCGCCGCATCCCGCTCTCGCACGTGGCCGGTGCCGACTTCACCGCCCTCGTCACGCCCAGGCACTGGGGCGGCTGGGGCTACCGGTGGCGGCCCGAGAAGGGCACCGCCGTCGTCGTACGCCGGGGCGAGGGCGTCGTGCTGCGCCTGTGGGACGGCCACACCTTCACCATCACCGTGGACAACGCGGAGTCGGCGGTGCGGGTCATCAGGGCCCGGCTGCGGACCCCCGGCCCGGGGCCGACCCGCTGAGGGATGACAGCGCTCAGAGCCGCGGTTCCGCGCTGGGGCGCGGCCACGGCCACGCCGTCGCCCAGCCGGCCAGCAGCCCCGCGCCCACGGTCACCGTGGTGAAGCTCAGCGCGTTGCTCACCGTGGCGCACACGGCCAGCGCCGTCAGTGCGGCACCGGCGGTGACGGCGACCGGGGTGGAGCGGGGAGAGCGCCACAGCGCGTGCAGCACCCAGCAGAACGCGGCGGCGACCAGGAAGACCCCGATGAGGCCCTGCTCCGCCGCCAGCTGCAGCAGGGCGGAGTGAGGTCTGCCGTCGGCGAACGGCGTCTGCGGCGCCGTGCCGCCCAGCCCACCGAGCCGTCCCGGACCGACTCCCAGCACCGGATTCCGGCCCGCCAGTCGCAGGGTCTCCTGCCACAGGGCCGCCCGGTGCCCGGTCAGCCGGCCCTCGACCGCCCCGGCGAGGCCACCGGGCAGCACGTCCGAGGCGAGCGCCCAGGTCGCCCCGGCCACCAGCGCCGACGCCACGGCCAGACCCAGCAGCCACCCCCCACGGCGCGACACCGGGCCCGCGGCGAGCGAACACAGCAGTACGGCCGCACTCGCCGCGCAACCGGCCGTCGACCCCAGCACCGCACCGGCCGGCACGATCCCGGCGGCCAGCACCCGCAGCAGCAGCCGCAGCCACGGTACGGATGCCGACCAGGCGGCACAGCACCCGGCTCCGGTGGCCAGTGCCAGCAGGGCGGCGGTGGCGCCGGCGTGTCCGAGCGGGGCGGCGTACCGGGGACCGGCGGAGAGCCCGGGCAGGGCCACGGCCAGCGCGAGTCCGGCCACCGCGCCGGCGCAGGGCGCGGCCACCGGCAGCAGTGCCCCGGAGACCCGGCCGGCGGCGTGACCGGCGGTCACGGCGAGCACCGCGAGCAGGACGCCCTCGGGCCGTCCGTCGTGGGCCGCCGCGGCGACCAGCGACCATGCGGCACAGGCGCCGAGCAAGATCATGCCCGTGCCGTCAGAAACGTTTCGTCTGTCGTCGGCCGCGTCCGCGTCCACCCCGGCCACGGGCCTCGTCTCCGTCGCCCCCACTGCCGCCCCTCGCCCCTGTCCCCGACCCTGTCTCCGGCCACGGCGGGCACGGCGCCGAAGCCGGCCGCACTGCCGAGGCTGGGCACACCGTAGCGGCTGATGACCG
This sequence comes from Streptomyces sp. NPDC001851, assembly GCF_040297165.1. Lineage (NCBI taxonomy): Bacteria > Bacillati > Actinomycetota > Actinomycetes > Kitasatosporales > Streptomycetaceae > Streptomyces > Streptomyces sp. NPDC001851. The sequence continues at coordinate 38,105 of NZ_JBEOYR010000039.1, forward strand.
GTTTGGGGACGAGATGCGACGGAACGGGTTCTTTCCGCTCCGGTCCCCGCCCCCGGACCACGCTGTCGGCGGCACACCCCCCGCCGTACACTCACCCGGGTGACCGTCACCGCAACTTCCGTGGACCAGCAGGACCAACTCCAGTCGCCCTCCGCCTCCGGCGTACGCGGCGGCCGGCTGCTGCGCCTGGTCCCGGCCGTCGTCTCCGCGCTCTGCGGAGTGCTGCTCTACGTCAGCTTCCCGCCGCGCCCCCTGTGGTGGCTGGCGCTGCCCGCCTTCGCCGGCTTCGGCTGGGTGCTGCGTGGCCGCGGCTGGAAGGCGGCCCTCGGCCTCGGCTACCTCTTCGGCCTCGGCTTCCTGCTGCCGCTGCTGGTGTGGACCGGCGTGGAGGTCGGTCCCGGTCCCTGGCTGGCCCTCGTCGCCATCGAGGCGGCCTTCATCGCGTCGGTCGGCGTCGGTGTCGCCGCCGTCTCCAGGCTGCCCGCCTGGCCGGTGTGGGCCGCCGCCGTCTGGATCGCCGGCGAGGCGGTACGCGCGCGTGCGCCCTTCCGGGGCTTCCCCTGGGGCAAGATCGCGTTCGGGCAGGCGGACGGCGTCTTCCTGCCGCTCGCCGCGGTGGGGGGCACGCCCGTGCTCGGCTTCGCGGTCGTGCTGTGCGGATTCGGCCTGTACGAGGCCGGCCGGCTGATCGCCGAGCGGCGCCGGACGCATGCCGTGCGGCGCGGGACCGCTGCCGCCGCGCTGCTGAGCGTGGCCGTTCCGGTGGCGGGCGCGGTCGCCGCCCGGCCGCTGGTGAGCGACAAGGCCGAGGACGGCACCAGGACCGTCGCGGTCATCCAGGGCAACGTGCCGCGCTCGGGGCTGGAGTTCAGCGCCCAGCGGCGGGCCGTCCTGGACTACCACGTACGCGAGACGCTCAGGCTCGCCGCCGACATCAAGGCGGGGAAGGCGCCGAAGCCCGACTACGTGCTGTGGCCGGAGAACTCCTCCGACATCGACCCCTACACCAATCCCGACGCGGCCGCCGTCATCGAGGGCGCGGCCAAGGCGGTCGGTGTGCCCATCTCGGTCGGCGGCGTGGTCGAGAAGGACGGCAGACAGCTCAACGAGCAGATCCTGTGGGACCCGGTCAAGGGGCCGACGCAGACCTACGACAAGCGGCAGATCCAGCCGTTCGGCGAGTACCTCCCGCTGCGCGGGCTCGTCGGCGCGATCAACAAGAACTGGACCAGCATGGTCCGGAAGGACTTCAGCCGGGGCAGCGCGCCGGGCGTGTTCGACATCGACGGCGCCAAGGTGGGCCTAGCCACCTGCTACGAGGCCGCGTTCGACTGGGCCGTGCGGGACACCGTGACGCACGGCGCGGAGATGATCTCCGTGCCGAGCAACAACGCGACCTTCGACCGCAGCGAGATGACCTACCAGCAGCTCGCCATGTCCCGGATCCGTGCCGTCGAGCACAGCCGCACGGTGACCGTGCCGGTGACCAGCGGCGTGAGCGCCGTCATCATGCCGGACGGCAGGATCACCCAGAAGACCGGCATGTTCGTGCCCGGCTATCTCGTGCAGAAGGTGCCGCTGCGCACGTCGAGGACCCCGGCGACCCAGCTCGGCATCCTTCCGGAGATCGCCCTGGTGCTGGTCGCGGCGGGCGGGATCGGCTGGACGATCGGGTCCGGACTGCGCCGTCGGCGCGCGGGTGGCGTGTAGCCCTACGACGGCACGTGCCGGCGACGTGTGGACGTACGACCGGTGACCGTCCTGCGAAAGGGTGCGTACGCTCCCTGGACCGCCAGGGAAGCGCGCCTCCGGCCGGTTAGGGTCGGGCCCATGGCTATTCCTGACTTCATCCGCACGCTCCGGGCCTCCGCCGGCCGGCAGTTGCTCTGGCTTCCCGGGATCACCGCGATCGTCTTCGACGACGAGGGCAGGGTGCTCCTGGGCCGGCGGTCCGACACCCGCAGGTGGTCGGTGATCGGCGGCATCCCGGAGCCGGGGGAGCAGCCCGCGGCCTGCGCCGTGCGAGAGGTCTTCGAGGAGACGGCGGTGCACTGCGTGGCCGAGCGGGTGGTCCTCGTCCAGGCCCTGGACCCGGTCACCTACCCCAACGGTGACCACTGCCAGTACATGGACATCACCATCCGCTGCCGTGCCGTGGGCGGCGAGGCCCGGGTCAACGACGACGAGTCACTGGAAGTGGGCTGGTTCGAGGTCGACGCGCTGCCGGATCTCCAGGAGTTCGGCCGCTTTCGGATCAAGCAGGCCATGTGCGAGGCACCCACATGGTTTGCCCCTACGACTGTCGGCTGAAGTATGGGTGGCCACCATATGTGGTGACGGGTGGGTCCCGCTTAGGGTCGCTCCATGACCTCGCCCAGTCGACCGCCCGGCCTTCGCCCGCAGCCCCTCGCCCTCGACCTCGGCGGCCGCACCGCCCTCGTCACCGGTGCCGCCAGCGGCATCGGCCGCGCCTGCGCCCTGCGGCTCGCCGCCGCCGGTGCGCAGGTGCGCGCCGTCGACCGGGACGAGACCGGTCTGGCCGAGCTGGCCCAGCAGACGGACCGCACCGGCGATCTCGCGGGCACCGTCGTACCGCACCTCGTGGACCTCACCGACCTCGACGCCGCCGAACGCGCCGCCGCCGGCACCGATGTGCTGGTCAACAACGCCGGGCTGCAACTGGTCCGCCCGCTTGAGGAGTTCCCGCCCGACGTCTTCCACACCGTGCTGACCGTGATGCTGGAGGCGCCGTTCCGCCTCATCCGCGGTGCCCTGCCGCACATGTACGCACAGGGCTGGGGCCGGATCGTCAATGTGTCCTCCGTCCATGGGCTGCGCGCCTCCGCTTTCAAGTCCGCCTATGTGGCCGCCAAACACGGTCTTGAGGGCCTGTCGAAGACGGCCGCCCTGGAAGGCGCCGCCCATGGGGTGACCTCGAACTGTGTGAACCCGGCCTATGTGCGCACGCCCCTGGTGGAGAAGCAGATCGCCGACCAGGCGCAGGCGCACGGCATTCCCGAGGAGCGGGTGCTGTCCGAGATCCTGCTGAAGGACAGTGCGGTCCAGCGGCTCATCGAACCGGAGGAGGTCGCCGAGGCGGTGGCCTACCTGTGCAGCCCGCAGGCGTCCTTCGTCACCGGCACCTCGCTGGTGCTCGACGGCGGCTGGACGGCCCACTGAATGCACGGCCCACTGATGGGACGGAGCACCGAGCGGCCCGGTGACGCCCCGCCGGGGAGTTTTCCACAGGCCTGACGGGCCGGGCGGCGGATACGGAATCCTGTGACCATGTCCCGCGATCACGTTCAGTCGGCACCCAGCGGCAGCGCCGAGGCCGCGTACCTTGAGCTGCTGGCCCGCGACGCCTCCCCGGAGGCGTACGAGCAGCCGGTGCTGCTCGCCCGTGCCGAGGGCAGACCGGCCGACCGGATCGCCGCGCTGGAACAGACCAAGCGGCTCGCCCTGCGCGTGCGGGCCGAACTGGAGGGACGCCGACGGCGCGAGGCGGAGCTGTCCGCGCTCTTCGAGACCGCCCACGACCTCGCGGGCCTGCGCGACCTCGACGCCGTCCTGCAGGCCATCGTGCAGCGCGCCCGCTCCCTGCTCGGTACGGACGTCGCCTACCTCACCCTGAACGACCCGGAGCGCGGCGACACCTACATGCGGGTCACGGAGGGCTCCGTCTCCGCCCGCTTCCAGCAACTGCGCCTCGGCATGGGCGAGGGGCTCGGCGGACTGGTCGCCCAGACCACCCGGCCGTACGTCACGGACGACTACTTCAAGGACGCCCGCTTCCAGCACACCCTCACCATCGACGCCGGCGTCCGTGACGAGGGCCTGGTCGCCATCCTCGGCGTCCCCCTCATGCTCGGCCCGCACGTCATCGGCGTCCTCTTCGCCGCCGACCGCAGGGAACGCTTCTTCGAACGCGCTCAGATCGCCCTGCTCGGCTCCTTCGCCGCGCTCGCCGCAGCCGCGATCGACACCGCCCATCTGCTCACCGAGACCCGCGCGGCCCTGGCCGGCCTGGAGCGCGCCAACGAGATCATCCGGGATCGCAGCGCCGTCATCGAGCGCGCCTCCGACGTGCACGACCGGCTCGCCGAACTCGTCCTGCACGGCGGCGGGGTGCACGACGTGGCCGCCGCCGTCTCCCAAGTCATCGACGGCACCGTCGAGTTCACCGAGGCCGACGCGGCACCGGCGGAGGAACTGGAGGCAGCCCGCGCCGAGGGACACGCCGTACGACACGGCAGCGACTGGATCGCCGCCGTCGCCGCCGGCGGCGAACTCCTCGGCGCCCTGGTCCTGCGCGGGCACCCCGGCCTCGACCCCGTCGACCAGCGCACCCTAGAGCGCGCGGCGATGGTCACCTCGCTGCTCCTGCTCGCCCGCCGCTCGGCGGCCGAGGCCGAACAGCGCGTGCGCGGTGAACTGCTGGACGACCTGCTGGACGCGCGCGACCGGGATCCGCGCCTGCTGCGCGAACGCGCCGCCCGGCTGCACGCCGACCTGGACACCACCCATGTCGTGCTCGCCGCCCGCCTCGACGGCCCGGCGGCCGACGCCGACGAGGAGGCCGCGGCCCGCCGCCGTATGTGGTCGGCCGCCTCCCACCTCGCCGCGACCCGGCAGGGCCTGGCCGCCGCACGCGACGGCGGCACCGTTCTGCTGCTGCCGCTCACCGCCGGTGACACCGCCACAAAGCTGGCCCGCCGCACGGCCCGCCAGCTGGGCACGGCGGTCCACCAACCCGTCACGGTCGGCGCCTCGGCCCCGGTCACCGACCTCACCGCCCACCCCGAGACCGTCGCCGCCGCCTACGCCGAAAGCCGTCGCTGCCTGGAGGCGCTGCACCTGCTGGGCCGCGCCGGGGACGGTGCGGCGGCCGAGGACTTCGGATTCCTCGGGCTGCTCCTCGCAGGCGACCGGGACGTCGCCGGCTTCGTCGACCGCACCATCGGCCCGGTCGTGTCCTACGACGAGCGCCGCGGTACGGACCTGCTGCGCACCCTGGACGCGTACTTCGCCTGCGGGATGAGCCCGGCCCGTACCAAGGACGCCTTGCACGTCCATGTGAACACGGTCGCCCAGCGGCTGGAGCGGGTGGGCCGGCTGCTGGGGGACTGGCAGACCCCGGCCCGTGCCCTGGAGATCCAACTGGCTCTGAGACTACACCGGTTGGCGACTCCGCGCAGACCCTGACCCCCGTACGGCCCTTCCGTACGGGGGGGGAATCCCCGGTCAGACCGTCCGCGCCTCGGCGGCGGGACCGGCACCGGCGGACTCGCCGCCCTCGGCCCCGACACCGGCCAGGTCCCGATGCCGTGTCTCCCGGGCCACGCCGACGGCGACCAGGGTCAGCACTGCGGCGGCGATCACGTACAGGGCGATCGGGGTGGGGCTGCCGTAGTCGTCGAGCAGTGCGGTGGCGATGAGCGGGGCCGGCGCGCCCGCCGCCACGGAGGCGAACTGGGCGCCGATGGACGCGCCCGAGTACCGCGTCCGGGTGGCGAACATCTCGGCGAAGAAGGCGGCCTGGGGCGCGTACATGGCGCCGTGCAGGACGAGCCCGACGGTCACGGCCAGGACCAGATACCCGAACGAACCGCTGTCGGTGAGCGAGAAGAACGGAAACATCCACAGCCCCACTCCGGCCGCGCCGAACAGATACACCGGCCGGCGGCCGATCCGGTCGGACAGCGCGCCCCAGGCCGGGATGACGGCGAAGTGCACGGCGGAGCCGATGAGCACGGCGTTGAGCGCGGTCTGCCTGGAGACGCCGGCCGAGGTGGTGGCGTAGACCAGGACGAAGGCGGTGATGACGTAGTAGCTGATGTTCTCGGCCATGCGTGCACCCATCGCCACCAGTATGTCCCGCCAGTGATGCCGCACCACGGAGACGAGCGGCGGCTTCTCAGGGCCGCCCGCGCGCCGGGACTCAGCCCTTGCCAACGCCTCCTTGAACACGGGCGATTCGTCGACGGACAGTCGAATCCACAGACCGATGACCACGAGCAGACCGGAGAGCAGGAACGGGATCCGCCAGCCCCATGTCCCGAAGGCGTCGTCGGGGAGCACGGCGGTCAGCAGCGAGAGCACACCGGTCGCGAGCAACTGCCCCGCCGGCGCGCCGGTCTGCGGCCACGAGGCCCAGAAGCCGCGCCGCCGCGCATCCCCGTGCTCCGACACCAGCAGAACGGCACCGCCCCACTCACCGCCGAGCGCGAACCCCTGAACGAGCCGCAGCACGGTGAGGAGTACGGGCGCGGCGGATCCGACCGTGGCATGCGTGGGCAACAGCCCGATGGCGAACGTCGCCCCGCCCATCATCACCAGGCTCAGCACCAGCAGCTTCTTGCGCCCCAGCCGGTCGCCGTAGTGCCCGAACACGAGCGCCCCCAACGGGCGGGCCGCGAACCCGACGGCATACGTCAGGAACGACAGCAGCGTTCCGACGAGCGGGTCGGAGTCCGGAAAGAACACCTTGTTGAACACCAGCGCGGCGGCCGAGCCGTAGAGGAAGAAGTCGTACCACTCGATGGTGGTGCCGATGAGGCTGGCGGCGACGATTCTGGGGAGGCTGGAGGGGGGTGGGGGAGCGGTGGTTCCAGAGGCCATGTGCGCCACTTCCTCGTGTGCGGTGGGGACGGGTACGTGTCGGCACACGGTAGGAAGATGCAGGTCAGGGGCCCATGTGGTGGGGCAACATAGTTCGAGTATTGGCTATGCGTGCGGCCACCATGCCGGCTCACGGAAGGGCGGTTCAGGGGCTCGAAGGTGGTCGAAACGAGTGCTGTCCGGGACGCACAGTTCGGGGTGATTTGACGGTGCGGTGCTGACTCCCGTGCTGGTTTGGTGCTGACTAAAAGCCCACGTCATCACCCGTGCTCACCCCTCCCGTGCTGACTTGGTGCTGACTACGCTCCGTTGAACTCGGACATCTTGGGGCCGATCGGCTCAGGGCCGTTGCGTGGTAGGTGACCGGACGGAGAGACCGACCCGGCTTCGCCACTCGGCTCTGCGGGCGCGGACAAGGTGCTGCACTGCGCGTGGTGCGCGTTCGTCCCAGCAGATTCTTCGTCTGTTGGTGGTACACGGCTCAGATCCGGTCTGACCAGCGAAATCAGCTGATCGCCACAAGCTGCGGACGGCTGGTCCGGGTATGGTCCTGATCTTGGTTCGAAGGTTCGTGGTGATGAGCGCTGCTCGCATGTTGCGCTTGTACGACGATGACGGCCTCGGCACTGCTTCGAGAGGCGTCGACGGGCCGCCAGAAGACTGTCCTGACCGGGCTGCACCAAGACTGGATCCGGCGCTGGCGGAGGCCAGCGGCCGTTTCTTCGGCCCGGCCCTACAACCGTGGCGCTGTCCTCGCAGGACCGCGACGCCACCGCGTTGAGAATTCGTCCTGCGGGGGCTCGGTTGACCGAGGCGTCGCGGCGGCGGGTTGATCAGTGCCTACCAGTGCCTCCCGACCCTGTGACGCCCCCGGGTCATGCGCAGAACCACGGTTTGAAGGGGCGGCGCCGGCGCACTATGGCTGTGAGTGCGCTTCCGCTGCTTTTCGCCATTCGTCGGCAGAGCTCCGCTTGGCGTGACCGGGGCTGTTTCCGCAGGTGAGAGACGGACGGTCACGCGCCGCGTGAGGGCTGGCGGAAAGGGCCATGGTGAATCGCTTGGGAGCTGGGAAGGGCTTTCGCCCAGCTGAGCTGTCTCAGGCGCGCTGCCCCGTGCATGGGCCTGAGGGTGTGGGCCCTCCTGGCCTGATAGCGACTCGATCGGGGCGTAGCGCCGTGATGACCCATCAGCTGCTGTCAGTGCCCACTGCTACACCCTTTTGTTGGGATGAGCCGCGCTCCGCGGCCCACCGACGGGAGGGGGAAGCATGGCGAAGGTGCCGGACGGGTTCCACCGGGTACGCGGACACATCCGTCGCAATCCGAAGCCCAGGAGCGCCAAGCGCATGAGCGGTTGGATAATTGCCGGCTTACTGGCCGGCGTGTGGCTGTGGGGGCAGGTGTTCGGGTTCAGTGGGTCCACCGCCACGACACCGCCGACGGATCCGAAGCCGGCGGCCAGTGCGACGGCCGACCGCTGATGGGACGGATACGTCTGCGGCGCCCTCGCGGAGCCGCGGAAATGGTCGCAGCGGCTGTGGTCGCCCTGGCTGTACTCGTCCTGGTGGCGCGGACGGCGGCCACGGCGGTCGGCACACTGAAGGCGGCCTGGCCTGCCCTGCTGGCTCTCGCCCTGCTCACGGGAGCCGTCGCGGCGTGGCGGATCAGGCAGGCGACCACGATGCGGCGTCGGGAGAAGGAGCGGCTGGCCACTCTGCGGATCACGCTCGCGGAGTTCGACACCATGGACGACCGTCGCTTCGAGTACGCCCTGCGGGATCTGCTGGTCCGCGACGGCTGGCCGGCCCGCAGAGTGGGTGGCGGCGGCGACCAGGCCGCCGACGTCATCGGTGACCATCCGCAGCGCGGCCGGATCGTGGTGCAGGCCAAGCACACCCGCGTCGGCGGGAAGGTGGGCTCAGCTGTGATGTACGCGGTGAAGGGGACGGCCGGGCCGGTCCACAAAGCCGATCACGCTGTCGTCGTCACCAACGGGGCCTTCACCCGCGATGCCATGGCGTGGGGCGACCGGCACGGCGTCCACTGGATCGACCGGGAAAAGCTACGGCGCTGGGCCGAGGACGGTGCCGCTCTGCACGAGCTCCTCGGATTGTCCGCGCGCTCCCGCCCGAGCCGATTCAGGCGTGCGGCATGACTGGCAAAGAGCGTGATCGCTGCCCAAGACGTCTGGAGGTGTGGTGTTCGATGAGGACGGGTCGCTCGACCCGCTGCTGAAGTTCCTGCTGTATGCGGTCATCGCGCTGGCCGTCGGCAAGATGCTCTGGGAGTGGCTCACCGAGGATGTCGGCCAGTGGATCACCGTAGATTTGTGGGGGCTGATAGCCGATCACCCGTGGTGGACCGGGCTCTTCGTGGTCGGCGGACTGCCCATGCTGCTCCTGCTCGGCAGAATCCTGTCATTCCTGTTCGGCGCCAACACCTACGCCGACGTGGACGACACGTTCGCGGCTCCCTCTGGCGATGCGATCGAAGCGGAGGCGCTGACCTTCAAGATGACGCAGCTTTCGTCGATGAGCGCGACGGGTTTCGAGCAGGCGTGCACTGATCTCCTGGCCCGTGACGGATTCCGGCGTCCCAAGCGGGTCGGAGGCGCCGGTGACCTAGGCGTGGACATCACTGCCCGCGATGATGAAGACCGCCTCCTGATCGTGCAGTGCAAGCAGTATCAGAGCCCAGTCGGGTCAGGCCACGTGCAGAAGTTCAACGGGACAGCCCGCCCGCACCACGGAGCCGACCTCCCGATCATGATCGCGCTCAACGGCTTCACGCAGCCGGCGATCGACTTCGCCCAGCATCACCAGCTCATCCTCATGGGCCGCCCGGAATTGAAACGATGGGCCCACGGCGAGCACCTCTACGACGACGTCCTCGGCATCCAAAGCACGACACACTGACGCCAGCGCACACCCAGCTGAGTCCGTCCCCGGAGATCCCGCCTAGTGGCCGGTGGTCCCGTTTCGGGCTCAGTCCGGTGCGGCGCGTTGTCATGGAGATCGGCCCGGGCCCCTCCCGGCGACGAGCCCCCCAGCGAGGCGGCCTTGGGTCGAGATATCGTGAGGTGACACCCCTGTGATGACGCCGCGGTCTCCGGCATGCCGGTCCTCCTCAATGGGTTCTCTACCCCAGCCGCTCACCGTCTGAAGCGCGCTTCCTGACGATCCGTCACCTTGCTGCTCGGCGGGGGTAGGTACAGAGGCTGCCCGCAAGGCCGCAGTAGCGGACCCCCCTTTCAGCAGTCGACCGCTTTGTGTCTACTGATGATCTTGCGTGATCGAAATTGACAGGTATGAGGGAAGTGTGAAACGGGAGGCGTTCCCGGTGGCAGGATGCAGCTCCAGGGCCTGAGGAGGCGTGAGCGCGGTATGGGGCTCGTCCGTTCGTCGAGTGCTCGACAAGCCCTCATAGGCATAGGTGCGCGGCAGGGAGTTGGGGTGTCTCAGACCGGTACGAGTGGCATTCCGGGCCAACGGGCTGGCTTGAGCGAGTTGCCCAGCCACAAGACTCCGACGCCACCCCGCCTGACCAAGGCTGTAATCCAGAATTTCAGGTTGTTGCGTGAGACCGAGCTGTCCTTCACTGACGACGTGACATTGTGTGTGGGCCGCAACAACACGGGAAAGACCTCGCTGGCCAAATTGTTCAAGCTCTTCCTGGCGAAGAAAGACAGCGTGCTGCGCATCGAGGACTTCTCTGCAGAATGCTACGCGGAGTTCCTTGACGCGCACCGCCTCTACGTTGCGGGTGAGAAGGAACAGGCACGCGGTCGGATCCCGAAGGTCACCCTGACCCTGCATATCGCATACGACGCGAACTGCGGACAGTACGGCCCTCTGGCCTCCTTCATTGTGGACCTTGATCCCGACTGCTCCGAGGTCGTGATCAGGCTCACCTATGCATTGAAGGACGGTGCCCTAGACGTGTTCCTCAGCGACCTGGTCAGCAGTGCGGACGCTGCGCCTCTTGAGCGGCTCGCTAGACGCATTCCGGCCCACTTCGGACTGTTTGTGACGGCGGTAGATCCCGCTGACGACGCGAACGTGCGCACGGTCGACCTGGCGGACGTCAAGAAGCTCCTAAAGGTGGACTTCCTCGATGCGCAGCGGGGACTGGACGACGAGGACCGGGAGGCCGCCCAGCCCATCGGAGCAATCTTCGAGAAGCTCTTCACCTCAGCGAAGGGCAGCAAGCGTGTTGAGTGGCTGGAGGATCTCGCCACGCGTATCGACGTGATGCTCACGAACACCTCCAGCGATCTCGACATCAGTCTGCAGGAGATCCGCACCCAGGTGGCGCCGGCATTGACGGCCTTCGGATATCCGGGGCTGGGGAATCAGGAGTTCGTCACTGCTGCCCGCCTGGATTCCCGGCGGCTTCTCAGGAACTTCGCACGTATCCACTATCCGGGAGCGGCTGGCGTGCGATTTCCGGAGTCGTACAGCGGCCTCGGAACGCGCAACCTGGTGATGATGCTCCTCAAGCTCTTTACCTACTACCGCGAACACGCCGCCCAGTCCAATGAACTGGGGATTCATCTCGTCTTCCTGGAGGAGCCGGAGGCTCACCTGCATCCCCAGATGCAGGAGGTGTTCATCCAGCAACTCCTTCAATTTCCCTCGCTCTTCCCACGGCTCGATGCCCAGATGCGCGCGAACAGTCCCCAACCGGTTGGTATGACGGAGGCGACCGGTTCCGGCAGCCAGAATGGATCACCCTGGAACGCCCAGTTCGTGGTGACTACCCACTCGGCGCATGTAGCCAATCGGGCGCGCTTCTCGAACATCCGGTACTTCCGCAAGGAGGAAGAGGCTGCCGAGCCCGGAGACGAGCCGAGGCCGGCCCGTACGGCCATCAAGGACCTCTCCCAGGTTTCGCGCGACGAGAAATTCCTGCTGAAGTTCCTGACCCTCACCCGGGCCGACCTCTACTTCGCGGACAAGGCGATCCTCGTTGAGGGCGCCAGCGAGCGTGTCTTCGTCCCAGCCGCAGAGGAAAAACTCGCAGCGCGAAAGCCAGACACAGCTCTCTCGCATCAGTATGTGACGTTGATGGAGGTAGGCGGCGCGTACGCCCACAAGTTCTACCCCCTGCTGAGGATCCTGGGCATCCCAACCCTGATCATCACTGATCTCGACCCCATCGACGCAGACGGTCCCAAGACCCGCAAATGCACCGTGTCCGAAGGAGGACACACGTCCAACCAGTCCATCCGGACATGGTTCGACGAGACGGGCGAGACCAAGGTGGCCGAACTACTCAGACGCGCCGAGGCAGATGCACCCGTAGCCGCCAACCTTTGCCTTGCCTACCAGGTGCCCGAGCAGCCCGGAGATCCATGCGGCCGTACCTTCGAGGACGCCTTCGTACTGGCCAACCCGACTCGCTTCGGTCTCTCCCGGCGTAGAGCCACGACCACGAACGCGAGCCTGGAAAAGAGAGCCCGCGACAAGGTGGACGGCAAGGGCAGCAAGGTCGACTTCGCCCTCGAGCACGTCCTTGGCGAACACGACTGGGAGGTGCCGAAGTACATCAGGCGCGGTCTCGAATGGCTCATGGCACAGGACGGGACGGCGACGAAGACGGATGACGAGTGATGACGGCACATCCCGAAGAGCTGGTACACGGCAAGCGCGTCGTCACCGTGGCCGAGTCGGAAGCGCAGACGGTACGGGAGACGATCCTGACCGCATTGCGGGAGGGTAGCCACTTCAAGTTGGAGGCCGGCGCCGGTGCGGGCAAGACGAGCTCGCTGATTCAGGCACTTCAGAGCATCCTCACCGACCGAGACCGGTACCTCCCGCGACGGGACCAGCGCGTCGCCTGCGTCACCTACACCAATGTGGCCCGCGACGAGATCATCAGTCGCACCGACGGCAGCCCGTCCGTCTTCGCCGACACCATCCACGGCTTCCTGTGGCAACTGCTCTCTCCCTTCCCCAAGTACCTGCTGCGCTACGTCGTCGAGGTCGACGCCATGCAGTCCAGGCTGGAAGGGCGAACATCACTGGACGGCTACACAGTCGATTACAGCACCGGCTACCGGAAGGTGGACCACGACACACTCCACGTGCAACTGGCGCACGAAGACCTTCCCGCCCTGGCTTGCAAGTTCTTCGCCCTCCCCAAGTTCCGGGCCCTGGCCGCCGACCGGTTCCCCATCGTGTTCGTCGACGAGTACCAGGACACCCCCGCCGGTCTGGTGGAGGCCATGTTGGGCACGCCGGGTGAGGAGACTCCCCTCCGTGGTCCCCTCTGCGGATTCTTCGGCGACCACTGGCAGCAGATCTACGACAAGGTGTGCGGGACCATCGGCGACCCGCGCGTGAAACCGATCGTCAGGAGGCGCAACCGCCGGTCGCAGCGCGCTGTGGTGGATCTCCTGAACGCGATGCGCCCTGAACTGGAGCAGACCACGAGCCGGGGAGCAGGTCAGGGGAGCATCGCCATCTACCACACCAACGACTGGGCCGGTACGAGGCTCACCCACCACCGGAAGGGACAGATAGGCTGGGATGCCGCGCATGCGGCCCGCAGTTGGGCCCTGGAAGACGCCCGCCGACGCCTGTGGAACACCGAGGTATCCGATGGCTTGGACGGAGCGCGGGCGGCAGCGCCCAGCACGAAGATCCTCATGCTCACGCACGAGACGATCGCCGGCGAATTGGGCTACCAGCGACTTCACCAAGCCTTCCGGCGCAACGAGTCCTATGTGAAGAAGGAGGACCACGTCATGGCCTTCTTCCTGGACGTCCTGGAACCCGCACTACTTCATCACCGGAACAAGCGCTACGGCGCGATGTTCGACGCGCTCGGCCACCGCTCGCTTCTGACCTCCCCCGCCGACAAGCACGCCTGGGCGGCCCTCCTGAAAGAGCTCGAGAAGACCCGTGAGGATGGCACTGTGGGCGACGTCCTCGACCTCTGCCTGAACCAGCAGCTGTTTGATGGACTGGGAAGGGTCCGTGAACGCCACCGTAAGTCGGTGCCACTGGCCAGCAGCGAATCGCAGGCCGAAAGCGACGACAAGGCCAAGGCGCGAGCGGAAGAGTACGAGGCCCTGCGTGCTGTTCCGTATGCGCAGCTACTGGTGTTGCATGACCACCTGGGCGGTGGCACGCCCTTCGCGACGCAGCACGGAGTCAAAGGCCAGGAGTTCGACAGGGTGCTCGCCGTCGTCAGCAAGGGGCACACTCGCTTCCAGATCCCCGAGATGTTGGCGAATTTCTCCCGGCGTCACGGACTGCAGGGGAAGGAGCGGGAAGCCTTCGTCAGGGCGCGGAACCTCTTCTACGTGGCGTGTTCGCGGGCAAAAGAGCACTTGGCCCTTCTCTTCACCACGAAGCTCGACCCCGCTGCGCTCGACACCCTCCGCGAATGGGTGGGCGACTCACGGATCATCTCTCTGCGGTTCGATGGAGACTCTGTGATATGCGGCGAGCGCGAAATGAACAACGCTGTCTCGCCAGTGCACGGGTAGGCTGTCGGCCCTGGAGCGGCGGAGCATTGCCGCACAGCACCTCCGCCGTGCCTAGCGTATGGACCAGGGCGGGGCGTGGGCTGCTCACCTTTGCCCAGCTCACTGAGCGCTGGAGCAGCCGCCACACGGGCACTGGGAAGAACCATCTACGACCGCGACTTGCGTAGTGAGGCGAACGAGGTACCACGTCCGCTTCCTGTATGTTCGTGAAGATCTCACCCGTGGCTTCTGGGGCTCTCCTTATTACCTGGTGCCGCTATCTACCTTGCTCGCGCGCACCCAACTCTCGCCCAGCCCTGCCCACGCCGGGCGCACGTGGACTGACGTCAACGGCGACGCCATGGCAGGCGGCGTCTCGCGGGCGGGTTGAGCACGGCTTGCACGGCGCGGCCGAAGTTCCCTGCGGCGGCCTCGAGATCTCGGGGCCTGCGCGACTCGTGGTACCGGAAGACCTCGGTCATAAAGGTGTCTGTGGCTTCACGGATCCCTGCGTTGGAGTGGCGCAGAAGTGGAGCGGCGGCGTGGGCGACCGCTGCCAGTTTCGGGATGATGGAGGCCGTAGCGGTCTTCACCTGAGTGCGCTCTTGGGCCAGGAACCAGGCCACCCCGCCCGCTCCGGCGGCCATCTGGCGCCAGTCCGGTTCCTTGGCGAACGCGGCCACCCCGAGCCCCGTCATGGACGCCAGGATGCCGGCCCGTACTGTCTCCATGCGGTTGCTCCACAGGGAGTGGTCGGCTTCTACGGCTGCACGCAGGTCGGCTACTGCGTGCACCATGGCGTCGAACTGGGCTCCGAGTGCGCCTTGCTCGGCCTTGGCGTCGGCGCGGGCCGTCGCTCGGGCAGTCAGCCATGAACCAAGGGGAACGCCCGCCAGACCGATTGTGGCCGTGATGAGCGCGTTGGGGTCGAACGTCACGGGCCCAGAATGCCGGTGCCGATCTTCACTGGTGGCGCTGTTGCCAAGCCGTGACGGACGGGGCGTCTTTGGTGGCGGGCCGGGGGGCGACCCCTCCCGGGCGCACGGGTTCGCGCGGCCCGCCCCGACGCGGGCGGTGTACGGCCACCCGGTACGCCTGCCCCTTTCACGGACGCCGGCCGTACGCGCGGCGTCCGCGAGGTGTTCCAGCAGGAGGGTGGCCACACCGCGGTGGTGCCAGTCGTCGGATACGGCCACCGCGATCTCCGCCGTGCCGTTGACCGGCAGGACCTCGTACTCGGCCAGCCCCACCAGCCGCCCACGGTACTCGGCGGCCAGCGCGCGGTATCCGGAGCGTTCGCCTCCGGCCACCCGCTCAGCGGCTTGCCAAGCGGAGGACGGGCTGGCGGAGAAGAACCTGAGCCGCAGGTTCTGCGGCGACATCTCCTCGTACAGGCGCTGCACCGCCTCACGATCCGTCGGGCCCGCCCGCCGTGTGCGTACGGTGGTTCCGTCGGCCAGCAGTGCATGCACTGGGGCTTCCTGGATATTGGTCAGCCCGAACTCTCCCTCCGTACGGTTCGGCCTTTAGCGTCCGGCGGAGGGGCCCGGTGGCACAGGGGCTGACTGGGCACCGCGTGGGCCGAACGACCCTTCCGGGCCGTGCACCGCCAGAAAGCCCTGCAGCATCTCACTGCGCCAGCGAGGAGTAGCCGGTGACCAAGACCTGGTGCGTGCGCAGGTCGAGCGCCGGCGGCCCGTGCCGCACGATCTCCGGCTCCACCAGGCGCCTGCGGTGCAGCACCGCCTGTATCCGCACCAGCAGCTCAACAGCCTGAACGGCTTGGCCAGGTAGTCGTCGGCGCCGTTGCCAGGGCCACCACGCGGTCCGCCTCCTCGTTCCGCGCGGTCACCGCGGTGATCGCCGCGTCCGACCGCGCCCCGCAGCCTCCGGAACACCTCGACACTCTCGATGTCGGGCAGCCCCAGATCGAGCGGCACGGCATCGGGACAGGGCACCGACAGGGCTGCCCGCCCGGTCCGGACGTCCTCGGCCGAGTGGCCATCGTCCGTTCGCATTGGGACCTGCGGATGGGCGAGGTCGCCGGAGCACAGGCGTCGAGGCGGCTGCAGACACCCGGGCAGGGGTGAAGGCAGCGCACGAGCGACAAGGGGCTCTCGTAGGCGCCGCCTTACTTAGTACTCCAGTCAGATTTCGTGTCCTGAGCTGGTGGTTGTCGTTGTCCGGGTATGGAGGCGATAGTCGAAGTCGACCAGTGGCACGGTGAGTTGGAGGCGGTGTTCGCTCGGGTGGCGGGCTGCTTTGCCCGGGTGGATCTGCGCCGGCGGATGCGGGACTATGTCCGCGGTCTGCTGGCGCCGGTGGGACGCAAGAACGGCTGGCAGTTGGCCGAGTGGGCCGGCCACCGCGACCCGGCAGGTCTGCAGCACCTGCTCAACGGCGCCCGATGGGACGCCGACGCGGTCCGGGACGATGTCCGGGCCTATGTCGCCGAACGGCTTGGCCCGGGCGGGGTGTTGATCATCGACGACACCGGCTTCATCAAGAAAGGCAGCACGTCGGCGGGGGTGGGTCGGCAGTACACCGGAACCTCGGGAAAGATCGACAACTGCCAGATCGGGGTGTTCGCCGCCTACGCCACTGGCTCGGGCAGGGCTTTGGTCGACCGGGAGCTCTACCTGCCCAAGTCCTGGACGTCGGACCGCGAGCGCTGCCGGGCGGCGAAAATCCCCGACGAGCGGGGCTTTGCCACCAAGGGGGAGCTGGCCCGAGACATCGTGCGCCGCTGCCTGGCCGCCGGTCTGCCCGCCGCCTGGGTCACCGCGGACGAGGCCTACGGCCAGGACTGGCACTTCCGCCGCCTGCTCGAGCAACTCGACGTCGGCTACGTGGTCGCCGTGCCCAAGTCCCAGCAGATCAAGTCCCTGGCCGGAATCTGGCGCATCGACCAGCTCATAGACGAAGCACCCGGTGATGCCTGGCAGCGGCTGACCTGCGGCGACGGAGCGAAGAGGCCGCGGATCTATGACTGGGCCGCGGCCAAACTGCCCGCCAACCTGATCTTCGACCCCGATCCGCCCACCCACCACCGCTGGGTGATGGCCCGCCGCAGCCTGTCCGACCCCGCCGAGGTCGCCTACTACCTCGCCTACGCACCCGTCGGCATCGAGCTCGACGAACTGGTCCGGATCGCCGGCAGCCGATGGGCGATCGAGGAATGCTTCCAAGCTGCGAAGAACGAGTGCGGCCTGGACGAGTACGAGGTCCGCCGCTACCTCGGCTGGTATCGACACATCACCCTGGCCATGCTCGCCCACGCCTTCCTGACCGCCCTCGCCGCCCAGGCACACGGTGACGCAAGGGGGGCAGCAGAAACGGATCAGCCCTCGCCCCGCTCACCGTGGCAGAGATCCGGCGCCTGCTGGACACTCTCCTGCCACATCCCCGCCCCCACCAGGACAGACGCCTCCACGCCCTGAACTGGTCCCACTGGCGCAGACGCCACCAAGCCACAGCCCGCCGCTGCCACTACCGAAAAAGAGCCAGCTCAGGACACGAAATCTGACTGGAGTATTAGACCGTGTCCTATGTGGTGAGGCGGACGAGCCGCTTGTAGCAGCACAGGGCGGCGGCGAGTCCGAGAAAGGCCAGGTAGTTGCGGGGGTTGCGCTCGTATCGGGGGCTGAGTCGGCGGTAGCCGGACAGCCACGACATCGTCCGCTCGATCACCCACCTGCGACGACCCAATCGTTCGCTTGACTCGATGCCCTTGCGGGCGATCCGGACTCCGATGCGCTTGCCGCGTAACCATCTCCGCAGGTCGGGCCGGTCATACGCCTTGTCCGAGTGCAGGCGTTCGGGCTTGAAGTAGCGGCCGCGATGGGGGTCGTGTCTCGTTTGGTGATCAGCCACCATGGGCTTCAGTCCTTCACTGTCGTGGGTGTTGCCAGCTGAGACACCGACGACCAGGGGCAGTCCGTTCGCGTCCGACAGGATGTGCATCTTGGAACCCGGCTTGCCCCGGTCCACGGGGCTCGGACCTGTGTGTTCGCCCCCTTTTTCGCCCGGACGTGGGCGGTGTCGAGAACGACGCGGGTGACGTCGATGAGACCGGCGTCGTCGAGCCGGTGCAGGACCGCTTCGTGCAGACGGGCCCAGACGCCGGCTCTGGACCAGATGAGGAACCGGCGGTGGGCCGTGGACTTCGAGACGCCGAAGCAGGGCGGCAGCGCCCGCCATGCACAGCCGCTGACCAACACATAGATGATGGCCGCGAACAGCGTCTCATCAGGGGTGTTGGCTGTTCCGCCGCCCTGCGGCCGTGTTCGTTGCTCTGGGATCAGCGGCTTCGCGATGTCCCACAGCCCATCTGGCACGATCCAACTCCACGTTCCCCGCCCCATACCGGGGCAACGTCCGCCTCACCACATAGGACACGGTCTTACTGGTCGTCGCGCTCTGTATCGCAGCTAGTACGTAAAGATACTCTTGCGCCGTGCCGGGTGAAGAAGAGCACGTGAAGGGCGCCGAGGCGGTGCAGCGGGTCAAGCGGTGGCTTGAAGGCACCATGCGGGTGTCGCAGTCGTACACCAACACTGATGGCGCGTGGGCACGGAAGCTCACCCTCCGCTGGCCGTACGGGAACGAGAATCCCTTCTCGTACGACCTCGGCGGGATGATGCGTGGCGGTGAGTGGGACGGCCAGATGTTTTGCGCCGAAGTGAAGTGGCGGAGGAACGCGAGCGACCAGGGCACCGCGTACAAGAGTTTCCTGGCCAAGTGCTATGTCGCGTTGACCCAGGAGTACATGCTGGGAGACCACTACATGTGGATCAGTTGGGCGCCCTTCCGGGCCAACGACTGGGATCAGCTCACCGGTCCGGAACTGATCCGTGAGGCCGTGCTTGCGGAGTCGCTGCGGGTCTTCGGCATTGATGATCCGCAGGCGGCAGCCGAGTCGATCAAGGACGAGCTCCTCGATGACTTGTCCAAGCGGCTCTGGGTGGTCGTGATGTCGGAGAAGCAGGAGAAGCTGGTGCCACTGGATGACTGGCGGGGAGTTGTCGCCAACTTCTACAACAGCCAGGGGAGGTCGTCATGGTGACGCCGGTGGCGCCGGAGATCAGCAGTGCCCTCGACCACCCCGATCCGCGCCAGGCCGTCGAACGAGTCAAGGATGTAGTCCAGAGGCGCCTTCTGGACGTGTATCCCACCGCTCGGATCGTGCGCACGGACTTCTTCAACCACACCTACGTTCCCGATCTGTTGATGACGTGGACCTCTGGCCCCCGTAGGGTCGAGCGCCGCGTCTACCTCCGGGCGTCCTCTGATCCAGTCCTCCTGGCATCGGACGTCCAGCTCTTCGAGCGTGAGCAGCAGCCTCTGGTCGTACCTCTTGCCCATGTCGCCTCGGGGCCTTCACGGGCTCGCTTGGAGACCGTCGCCGAAGAACGTCACACCTTGGTACTCGATCCTTCAGGTCTTGGAGCGCTGCCTGCCCGTACCCCCACTCGGACGGCGACCGCTCTGGCATCCGACGCCATCGTCGAGGGGGGCCGCGGGATCATGGGAGAGCGCCAGGTGGAGCACTTCCTGGACGCGGTCGGGTCGGGGGTGGAAGCGGCTCGGGAGGGCAGGGTGGATCCGACACGCTTGGCTCTTTCGGAGGTGTTCCGGCGCACGGTGCCCGACGTGTCTCGCCGCATGTCTACGTTGATGGCGGCCATGTGGCAGGGCAGCGGGCGCTCGCTGTCCGAGTTTCCGGCCGATGTGCCTCACCAGTCGTCCCTCGACGATACCTCCCTGAGTCTGCTGCTCTCCTCTCCCGAGATCACCGATGAGGCATTCTGGCGTCGCATCCAACCACTCGTCGATGCCAAGACGCTGTTGCGGACGGACATCACGGACACGCCCAACCTTCAGCGACTGATGCGCAGTGCGGTGCAGGTATGGAAGGGGCATGTGTGCATGGTGGTCGAGCGGGAGGGTACGGGCGCTGGGACGCGGTGGCGCTGGCTGATTGACCACGGGCACCTCGGCCTGCGCGGCCCCGGTTTCGTGGCGTTCCTGGCCGCCAGCAGGAAAGATCTGGACACTCCCGATGAGTACGAGGCCCCCCTGCTGGCCGAAGTGCGGGACCGAGCCGGACGGTTCGCCATTCCCTTGACCTCGATCCGGATGCTGATGACCAACCGCAGCATCGGCTACGACGCTCCAGGCGAGGATGTCACGCATGACCCACAACTCGACGGGATCAGTGCTGCGTTGGGGCAGGAGGTAGGCGTAGTCGAGGCGCAGGCGCTCACACCCACCAGGATCCCACTGCGGTGCAATTTCGTAAGCCGAACTGCCAGCCCACCGGGAGCGAGGGCCCTCGTACCGTACGCCGAGCTACTGGGAACGACTCTCCGTCTGCTCCTCGACCTGGACGACGACGATGCTCGGCTGCTCGACAATCTCCTCGACTCGAGTGAGCCAGCTCCAGCTCGCTGGGAGCAGGCCGATCTCTTCGAGAGCTGAGGCAGATCGCGTTCGGAACGTGCACTGCGGTCCAGGCCCGCGTCTTGTGATCAGCACGAAAAGATAGCCCGGCGTTTAGAGGGGACGCGCTCTTCTTCTCACACTATCTTCACTCGCTCGAAGGCCCTCGCCGAAACAATCTCGTCTCCTCCTGACGTTCTCGATCTTCGAACCGGGGAGGGAAGGTGTCGGGCCTGAAGCTGTTCCATACGACAGAAAGCGGCATGACGGAGGTCACGCCGCGTCTCGCTGAAGCCGAGGCCGATGTGCAGGACCTCATCGAGGCACACATGGAGGCGATGCTCGGCGTGCGGTTCCTGGCGAGCGAGTACGTCATCGACTGCGTCGACGGCGGGCGGATCGACTCGCTCGGGCTCGACGAGAACAACGCGCCCGTGATCGTTGAGTACAAGCGCGGCACCGACGCAGGTGTGGTCAACCAGGGCCTCTACTACATGTCGTGGCTGATGGTTCACAAGGATGCCTTCCGGAACCTGGTCCGCGACCGGCTCGGGGCACCGGCCGCGTCCCAGGTCCTGTGGAGTGCGCCCCGGCTGATCTGCGTCGCCGGCGACTTCACCCGCTACGACGTGCACGCCGTACGCGAGCACCGGCGCAGCATCGACCTGGTCCGCTACCGATTCTTCGGCAACGATCACATCGGCCTTGAGTCCGTGGCGTCCGTCAGGGGGCATTCGGCTACGGCCAGGCGGGGTCTCCGGCGGGCGGTGGGGCTACCGGCTGTCCGCAAGCAGTGTGGAGCGCTGGCGGAGCTTGCGGAGGCCACCGACGAGGTGCTGCTCGGCCTTGGAGAAGGGATCACCCGAGTCCAGCGCAAGCAGTACGCGGCCTACCAGCGGCTGCGCAACTTCGCCTGTGTCTGCCCGCCGCAGCAGACCAAGCTCCTCGTCTACCTCAAGGCCGACCCGAAGAGGGTCGACCTAATTCCCGGCCTCACCCGGGACGTGGCAGGACTCGGTCACCACGGTACCGGCGATCTTGAGGTGCAACTGCGTACGGAGCGGGACCTGGAGCGGGCCATGGACCTGTTCCACCTGAGCTACGCCGCGGCGTAGCGGGCAGCAACTGACAGGGCGGGACGACCAGCATAGGGGCGAACTCCGCACGTACTCGGGTGGCGACCTCGAACACGGTCAGTGCGTAGCTGCGCAGGATGTCCATGTCGCAGCCAACGGAGCGTTAGGCGTTCTCACTATGACTACTGACGACGGTGCAGGCGATCATCTGTCGTCGGCCGGTCAAGTAAGGGCAATAGCGTGAGTGGCGGAGCTCGCTCCCAGTGCTCGAAGCGTCGAGTCAGGTCGCGGAGCAACCTCCGGTCTCTGGCCTCTCCAACCTATCAAGAAGCTCACGCATGATGGGAAGGAGCAGTTCCGCATGCCTCTTCGCCACATCCGTGTTCCCCTGGCGATGCATTTCGAGCAACTCGTCGACCGCCTCTCCAATCGTTCGCACGAGCTGGTAGACGGGGCAGTGCGTTCTGCGGATGACTCGACCTGCCAACTCGGCCACCTGCACGAGGTCCTTGCTGTGCAGATCCAACAGGTGCGGATCGGCGATCGTCTCGGTGTAGCCGCCCTGCGGCATGCTCCTCTGCGGGACTTGAGATGTCGCTCCGCAAGTACGCAGAAACGCGAGCACAGCACGCTCAGCCTGTAGCGCTTGATGACCCGTTTTGAAGTCAAGGGTGAGTTCGGTCGTCCATCCCTGCCGCTCGTGATCACGCAATCGGGACTCGTGGCCGGCGGCAGTCGCGACACCGACCTTGAGAGCTCTCAAAGTCGGGTGACCTACTACATACAGGAAGGCAGGTTCGTCGGCCCGCTCGTAGAAGTTTCCCCCCGACACACTGCCCCCAGACTCCGCCTTACCAAGCGGGTGAAGAGTACTGGGAACCTCTGACAGTCGATCCTCCTGCCGCTTCGGGGCGCTTTCTACAGTGGAGCCGGGCCAGCTGAACGGCCAGCTGGCTCGGGGATGGCTAACGGGAGATACGCGCGCCGGGTAGGGCCCTCGTCCGCGGCGGGCTGGCGCGGGGCGCGGTCTTGGCTCTGGCACGTGCGGGCTTTGCCGTCGGTGCCGGTGAGGTGGCGAGGTGCCAGCGGGCCCGTACGGCGGACAGGTCGGCGAGGGCACGACGGCTGCCGACGATGAGCTGGTATGGCGTGGTGGCCGAGTCGGTGGTGAACGCCTCGACGAGCCGGCCCACGTGGTGGGCTGTTGTGAGGAGGGTTCGCTGGAGGATGCGCTCGCCCCAGTGTTCTGGGGAGCCCGCTGGTTCGGCCAGGACGTCGAGTAGCTGTCTCGGCTCGGTCGCGGCGTCCAAGAGGCCCCGTTGCTGGGCTTCCCACAGAACGGTTATTGGGTCGACGGGAGCATGGCGTCGGGTCAGAGCGGTCAGGCACTGCCACAGCCCGGCGTGCAGGGGGAGAGTGAAGTCCCCGGCGGTGAGCCACTTCATCTGCTCGACGTCGCCGGGGTGCGCGATTGCGGTTGCGAGCAACAGCCGTTCTTCACCGACCGCCGCCCCGTCGTCCTGGCTGTTGGTTGGTGGCGGTGCCGAGGGGCGCGGCAGGGCGCCGGAGTGCGGCGGGAATGTTGCGGCGATGGTGTCCACTACGGCGGCGAGGGCGTCCGCTTCGGTGAGTGTGCTGGGCACCGGGTGGGGGAGTGAAGAGTCCCGCGCGGTCTGTGCGAGGCGCTGAGCGGTGGCCCGTAGGAGGCGGCGGGCGTGTTCGGCCTCGATCATCCGCGCATACGCCGGTGCATGCCTCGGCCATGGACAGACCTGTATCAGTGAGTGGAGGTACGAGGCGGTCAGCCCGCGGGCCCGCTCGCGGGCGCCGGTGAGCACCGCCTCGAGCCATTTGGTGTTCTTGGCGTGCTCGGCCGGATCGGGCGCCGGCAGGGAGCGGATAGCGGCGAACACAGCCGCGTGCGAGGCGGTGGAGAACGCTGCGGGGCCGATCCCGGTCACGAAGTCGAGACGCCACGGTTCTAGCAGGAGAGCGCCGAGGAGTGCCTGCTCGGCGTAGAACACCGGCTGCGGCGGTGGCACTGTGTCGAGGGCGTCGTCATTGGAGTCGGAAATATGGGGCATCAGGCGGCCAGAGCGAAGTCGTCGGGATTGAAGGGGCGGCTCAACTGCGGTGCGAGCAGGTGAGCAGCGAGCAACGGAGGGACGGCATTGCCAATCTGCTGGAACCGCTGCCCCTTGTTCCCCTGCCATGGGTAGTCGGCGGGTAGGTCTGCAATAGGTCGGCCTCGCGTGCGGTGATCCGGATCGGCTCGGGCACGGTCGGAACGGCGTCCTGCGGTTGTGCGGTGGCGGGCTCGGCGACCCAGGTGCACTCATTTGCGCGGTGCCCGAAGAAGAGCGTTCCGGCCGGCTCCTCGATGGATCTAACGGTGGCGTTCGCCTGATTGTTGCTCCGCAGGGACCAGGACCAGCGTGGTGCCTCCGCGGTGAACATGGGCGCTTGGGCGTCATCGGGCAGGTTGTCCCGGCTACTGTGCCGGGTGGCCGACCTGGGTCCCTTCGGGCGGGATGGCGGAACGATCCCGCCCGGTCGAGGTGTCCAGGTGCCACGGTCACGGGCGTCTGACAGCGTCTTGCGGGAGCCTGACGGGAAGGGCTCGGGACCACCCCCCCGTCCGCCGCCGGCGCAGACGGTGGGGACGGGCCGGTCTGTGGCGCCCCAGCCGAGGGCCTCGGCCATGCTGACCCAGCGGGCGCGGCCTGGCCCGAACAGCGACTCCGGCTCGGCGACCGGCGCGTGAGTCGGCGGTGGCGGTTCGGCGGTGCGGACGCGGGAGGCGAGCAGGATTGCCCGCTTCCTTGTCTGGGGCACGCCGTAGTCGGCGGCGTTCAGGATTCCGGTCCACACGCTGTAGCCCCAAGTGCGCAGGATCATCGCGTACTGGCGCCATAGCGGCAGCACGTCGGGGACCTCTTCCATCACCACCCATTCCGGCCCGCTGTGCTCGTTGAGCGCGTGCAGGTAGCGCATCGGCTCTGCCACCAGGAGCGACCGCTTGTCCTTGCAGGACGCCAGCAGCTTCGCTCGGGTGTCGCGGCCCTGGGCAAGATCGGTCACGGCTTGGTGGACCAATGGCTGGTCGACGAGCCCGAGGCGTTTGCCGGCCATCGACCACGCCTGGCAGGGCGGACTGGCGATCAGCCCTCGCGTGCGGCCGACCCACGGCCACGTCGGGTACGTGGCCACGTCCGTCCGGATGGTCAACTGCCCGGCGGCGGCTCGCGTCTTGCAGGCCCACTCGTCCCATTCCAGGCCGAGATCGGGTACGCCAAGCACGGTCAATGCGTGGCTCCAGCCGCCCGGCCCCGCGAAGAGGTCGAGTATCAACTGGCCAGCCCGAAGTCGTCCTGCTGGGCTGTGCTCTTGGCAACGGCGCGGGCCGTGATGGCCGTGGAGGCGCGGGCGGAGGCGGCGGCGAGTTCGCCGGCGCCGGACTCCAGGTACCAGGGGCGCAGGTCGAGCATGGCGGCGCGCATGCCGGTGGCGAAGCACAGGGCGGTGCCCTTGGGCAGGGCGCGGATCGCGTCGGCGGGCAGGATCCGCTCCTGCCGCATGCTGACGGAGGTCGACTTCCCGGACTCGGACGTGGAGGTGGAGGTGGTCTCGACGTCGTGGTCACCGATCAGCCGGGACAGCTTGTCCGCGAAGTCCGGGTCGTCGATACCGGATCCGATGACTTTGACGGTCGCGGCCGACCACATCGCGTCCATGCCCGCGTCTCCCCAGACCTTCTGGCCCTGGCGGTAGGACTGCAGGATCGTGATCGGGATGATCCCGCGTGAGCCGAGGTGGGAGTACAGGTCCGGCAGATCGCTGATCTTGCAGACGTTGGCGGCCTCGTCCAGGATCGCCAGCATCGGCGGGTCGAGTCGGCCGCCGGCGCGCTCGGCCTGGGCGGTCGCGGCCCGCATCACGGAGTCCGCGCACGCCGCGATCAGCGCGGAGGCGCCTCCGCCACCGTCCTTGGACAGCAGGTACAAGGTGTCGGTGGAGGTGACGAACTCGGCGGGCCGGAACTCGGGGACGTCCTTCTGCGGGGTCACCCAGGCGGCGATCTCGCTGTTGAGGAGTGCGGCGGCGTACTGGCGGGCGGTCTCGTAGATGCCGTCACGGGTCTCCGGCGGGCCTTCCACGGTGCCCTTGAGCTGGGCGGCGACCGCCGTGAAGTCGTGGTCGCGCAGGATGTCGAGCGGGGTGCGGTCGGCGGGGAAGGCCAGCCACTGCATCACGTCCGTGATCGGCCGGTCATCCAGCGCGGCGGCGAGAAAGAGCTGGCTGAGGATGTTGGAGCCGGCCTTGGACCAGAAGTCGCCCTGCTGGGAAGCGTCCACGGAAGCGGCGAGGAAGTGGCCGGCCAGACGGCCGGCACCGTCGAGAGTCTTGGCGTCTGCGAGGGGGTTCCACCACATCTCGCGGGCGGCATGCGCAATCTGCTGCGGGTCCATCGACCACACCCGTCCCACCCCGGCGCGGGCGTCCAGGGTGGCGGTGTAGGCGTCACCGGCCGCCTTGTTCGAGGTCAGCAGGACCGGTCCCGGCGCGTTAAGGATGGACGGGATCGCCAGCGACGTCGTCTTTCCCGACCGCGGTGCCATGATGGCGACGGCCACGTCCTCGTACCCCATACGGACCTCGTGCCGGGTGCCCTGGAGATTGCCGAGGAGGATGCCGGTATCGCGGGCGTCGATGTGCTTCGCGGTCTTCAGGCTCGGGCGTAGCGAGCGCGCCTTGTCGGTGATCGCCTTGGCCATCAGAGGCTCGATGTCCCTCGGCTTGGCCATCCCGGCGATCTTCTTCTTCCGGCCGCCGCCGTTGTTCTTGTGCCGGGCCCACAGCAGTCCGGCCATCGCGCCGAGAGCGAGGAGAACGGTGACGGGGATGATGCGGGCACCGATCAGCAGGGACGTTTCCCCGAGCTGGGGCCAGAGCTGGTCGGGGTGGAGCAGGGCGGTGGTCGGCTGGTACGGCGCCCGGGTGTGCCCGGTGAGGTAGGCGGTGATGTTGCCGGACAGCCAGGCGAGGTGAGAGAGGGGAACGACGACGGCGAGGACGCCCATCAGGAGACGGAAGGCGATGTCGTAGCCGTCGGAGTTGTTGGTGGAGGCAGGAGGCAAAGGGCTACGTGCTTCGGTGCGGGGACAAGGGAATCAGCGGGTGCGGCCGGGACCGGCGGACGGGCGTCGGGGGATGACGGTTGGTGCCGCCGGGGCCGCCTGACGGGCGGCGAGTTGGCGGACGCGGTCTTCCAGCGCGGAGGCGACCTGCCGGGCCGGTACTTTCTGGCGGGTGTGGCTGACGAGATCTGGGTCGCGGGTCGGGAGGCCGAGCACCGTGCCGGTGCGTGCTACCGGGTGGGGGTCGGTGAGCGCGGTGGTGAATGCGGCGATCAGGTGCTTGGGCGTGTGCCCCCCGAAGCGGGCCTGCCACACCGGGGGCCGTGCCTCGTCCAGGACAGCGCCGATCCACCAGGTCCCTGTCGTCTCGTGGACGTCGACCCGCACGGTGCCGTCGGGAGAGACGAACCGGTGGAGGTTGTAGGACGGCGACCACCCGGCGCTCATGAGCGGCGCCAGGGGGTCGTGGGGCTTGTCCCGGTCGGTGGTGGGATCGGTGAGCGCGTCGGTGAAGCCCGCGATGATCTCGACGGGGGTGCGGGCGCCGAAGCTCGCGTACCAGGCGGGCCGGTCCTCGGTGAGCGCGTGCTGGAGCGTCCACCACTGGCCGTCCGGATCCGGTTCCAGCCGTAGGAGGGCCTTCTGGTCGGGACTGGAGAGGATGACACGCGGCATCAAGGGGTCGTGGCCGTGGCTCCAGCCGCAGGCGCGGTGCAGGGGAACGGTGACCCACGCGGGATCACCGCCTCCGGCCAGGTGTCGCGGCGCGATGAACTCGACGTCGACCGTCTCGGAGTGCTCGTGCACCGCTACCTCCGTGCCAGGGCAGTCCGGCCGGCTGCCGGGGCCGGCCGCGTGGTCGGCGGCGGAGCCAGGGGCGACGGCGCGTGCCGGGCAGCGGTGTTGACCTCACGGATGACGTGACCGTGGGTGGCCCAGTCGTCGAGGTAGCTCCAGCACTCGGCGTGGTGCTCGCCAAGGGCGACGTCGAAGACTTCCGTCCCGGGCCTTGCGTCGGCCGGGAGACTCTCTCGGGTACGGAGCCATTCCTCGTGGAGCGTGTCGAGGCGCTCCAGCGCGTCGCGCAGGACGCCGAGCTGGTAGACCCAGCGGGTCTGCGCGGTGCCAGCCGGAACGAGGGGCAGTTGCGCGTCGGCGGTCTCCAGCAGGTGCCGGGCGCCTGCGCGCAGGTTCTCGAACGCCGCGGCGGTGTCGGCGTCGCGCTGTTGCTGGCGCAGCCCGTAGGCGTGGTCGTCGTACGGCCAGCCGTCGAGGTCGGTGTGCTCGTCCGAGTAGACGTTCCAGGCGTCGAGGATCTTCTAGGCCTCGTGGATGTAGCCGTCGAGGTGGTCCAGGAACTCGCGGTGAGCGTGCGGGTGGGAGATAGGGGTGTCCTTTCGCGGGGTCAGCGGCGGGCGGCCGGCCGCGCGGCGGCGGGCGCCGCCGGGGAGGTGCTGGGTTTGCTGTTCTGCCGGCGGGCGGCACGGACCTTGGCACGGATGCTGTTGAGACGGTCCGTGTGTGCCTCGACGATCTGCTCCGGCCTAAGCGGGCTGGGCGTCTGAACGGCGCTGTGGTGGGCGGTGCGGTCGCCCATCCCGCGCTGGAGCGGGGCGGGGTCGACGAGCGCGGTGAGGAAGGCGTTGACCAGGTGGCCGGGCGTGCGGTCGTCGAAGGAGGCGTGCCACAGCCGGGGGCCGTGGCGCCCGCGGTCGGGATCGTGGACCTCCACCTGCCAGGACGGGAGGGAGTCGGAGCGCCGTTCGAGGCGGCAGGCAGCGTCCGGTGAGCTGGCCGCGCCGCGAGCGTCCAGGCGCCATCCCGCAGCGTCCACCACATCCAGCGGGCTGCTGTGTTCGGTGGGTGCGGGGGCGACGAGGGCGTCGGTGAAGCCGGCGAGGACCTCAGAGGGCACGAGTTCGCCGAAGGTGGCGGTCCAGCCAGGCTCGGTGTCGGTGGATCCGGCCCACAGCCGCCACCAGGCGAACGTGCCGGACTCCGGGACGAAGTCGAGGCGGTAGCGGTGATCCGGGCTGCTCAGGACGATCTCGGGGCTGAGCGGGTCGGAGGTGCGTTTCCATCCGGCGGCGGCCAGGCCGTGGGTGACATGGCGGGCGTCACCGGGGCCGGCGAGGTGACGGGGACTGGTGTCGAACGGGATGCGCCAGGCGTGCCTCCTGGCGAATTCTTCGAGCTGCTGTCCGCTCACCGGCACGAGCCGCACCCCAACGGGCTTGTCGGCTCGCAGGAGGCGTACAAGGCGCGCAGGTCGTCGATGACGTAGTGGAGAGTGTGCTGGTCGGTCTGTTCCCAGGCGGCACTGCGCAGTTCCTGGACCAGAAGGTCGACCTTGTGGTCCAGCGGGGTGTCCGGGCGGTGGGTCTGCACGGTGCGGGCGAGGGCACGCAGGGCGTCGGCCAGCTGGACGGGAAGGCCGGTGTACTCGTCCAGCAACGGCTCGACCAGGGCGAGGGCTTCGGCTGGGTCCGGGTCCTGGCGCAGGTATTCGGTGAGGCGGGAGAGGGTCTCGGTGGCGGCGTGGACGCTGTCCGGGGTGAGGTCGGGCACAGAATTCCTTGGTGGTGCGGGTCAGCGGCGGGCGCGGAATGCGCCGGCACCGGCGTGGGGTCGGGGAGTGGTGCGGGGGCGTGGGCTGCGGACGGAGTTGCGGGCCCAGGTGGCGGCGCGGGCGGCGGCGATGCGGGCCTGCTGCCAGGCGCTGAGCTGGGAGGGCAGGACGGACACGGAGGTGGTCCGGATTTTCGTGCTGTGCGGGACGCGTCCGCGGGGGCGCATGACCGGCTCGGGAGAGGCCAGCGCGGTGGAGAAGGCTTGGACGAGGTGCATGGGGGTGCTGGGTGCGAACTGGGCGGTCCAGCCGTTGCCGCGCTCATCTCTGGCGCCCGACCACCACAGGGCGTTGCCGTCACCGTCCTGGCGGAAGTGCATCCACGCCGTACCGTCGGGGCTGGCCGCCGTGTAGTTCCGGCCCTCGAACTGCGTGTGCCAGTGCTGCTCTTGCAGGTGTGCCCACACGTTGGGGGCGTGCGCGGAGCGGGAGCGGGTGAGAGCGTCGGTCAGTCCGGCGACGATCTCCACCGGCGCCTGTCGGCCGATCACCGCCCACCACTCGGCCTGGTTGCCTTGTGCGGCACTGCGGATGGTCCAGCCGCCGGGCTGGGTGTAGGGGTCGTAGGAGAGACGGACCGCACGGTCGGGGCTCTCCATGACCAGAGGGCCCCCCTTCTTGGACTTGTCCTGCCAGCCGGAGGCACGCAGGAACTCCGAGACGTGACGGATGTCGCCTCCGCCGGCCAGCGCCCGAGGTTCGACGAGGTAGTGCTGCTCGGCCTGCTCGCCCGGTCCCCAGCCCTGCCACTGGGTCTTCCTCACCGGCGCCGCCGGGCGACCAGCGGGGCGGGGGCAGGGGGCTTGCTCGCTGCCAGGCCCGCCTGTGTGCCGGACTGGACGAGGGTGTCCTTGTGGTCGTCCAGGTCCAGGCCGATGCTGTGCAGCGCGTTCGCGGCTCGGCCCAGGGACAGCCACACTTCTGCCGGCAGCGCACCGCGTTCGGCCTGGTGCTGGGCAAGGCGAGAGCCGGCTTCTACGAGCTGGGTGAAAGCGCCGAGGATGCCGTCATCCGGGTTGAGGATGCGTGCGATGACATGGACGGCTTCGTCGGCAGGCAGCTGGTGCAGATCGGTGGAAAGGTACGCGAGCCGCTGGGTGATCTCGGCGGTCAGTCGGGCGGTGTTCTGGGTCGGGTGCGGCATGCTCCTCCAGGCGGTAGATCGGGATTACAGGCGGGTGGTCCGGCGGGCTTCACTGAGGGCGGCCTCGGGGCGCGCACCGGCCAGGAGACAGGTGCGCTCGGGACCTGCTGGGATGCAGGCGCGCAGGTAGCGGCGGAACAATGCGGTCGCCACGCGGGGGCTGAGGCGCCGGCTCATCGGCGGGGGCGTGCGGGGAGTTACGGGCTCTCCGAGTGGTTGTTTCGGTTCGGGGTGAGGGCGGGCCCCGGCTGGGGCCCGCCCAGGGGTCTTACGGAGTGCGCCGGGTGGAGGCGCGACGCCGGGTGGCGGCGGCAGGGCCTGGCGGGTGGGTGGTCTGGCGGGTGGCGGCGGATCGGATGTCGTTTACGGCCTGCTGGTAGGCGGCCTCGTCGAACACCTCGGGTATGCAGTTGACCTTGTATCCGGCCAGCAGGAGGGTGGGGATCGCGCGGGTCGCCACGCGCTGCTGCTCGGCGCCGCCGAGGTGTGCGGGGACCTCGTGCCAGATGTAGACGGGCTCAGCGGTGGGGAACTGGTGCCGTTCGAAGTCCAGCTGGTCGAGCTGGTCAAGCAGCCTCGCGGGCGTGCCGGTCGGCGTCTCGACGTAGATGTTGGGATTCAGCCATCTGCCGTAGATCTCAACGTCAGTGCCTTACTCGTCGGCACGGTTGCCCACGACTCTCCTGTTTCAGCGGTTGCGGGATACGGCAACGACAGGACGCTGTGCTGGGCTTTGCGTCCTCACGGCCGGATCCGGTTGGATGGGCATGCGGGCGACATCGTTCGGACGCATCGAAGTGGGGCTCGACGTCCCTCATCGTGTCCGTGCCGCCGACGCCCGGGACGCCGGCGGGGCCGGCGGTGCCGCCGGCGCCGTGGCAGTGGGAACGATCCGGCCGGAGGGGTGCTGGAGCGCGGTGCCGATGCCGTGGGCGCGCAGCTGCTGGCCGGTCTCGCGGATGGAACGCGCCTGCTTGTAGGTGTCGTCGCCGGAGAGCCGGTACGAGCCGGTCTGTTCGTCCTTGACGAAGCCGTTGGCGGCCAGCACGTTGGCGGCTGTTTCACCGACGGGGGCGGCGGCGAGGCTGCCGTCCGGCTGCCAGGTCAGCACGACCCGGTCCGGCTGCGAGGGAACGATGTCGTCCAGGGCGTTGTGGCGGACCCGGGCCAGGGCGGTGTCGTAGCGGGCGAGCAGGTCACCAGCGACCTGCTCTGCGGCGAGGAAGGGATCTTCGGTCACCGCGATGCCGTTGGGCTCGGGTACACCGCGGTACGCCTCGTCAGGCAGGCCGCGGGGTGCGACGGCGGCGATGAGGAAGCCGTTGCGCTCGTCGTGCCGGTCGAGAACGACGAGCTGGGCGCCGTCCGGACGGGACAGGAGTGCCGCCTGGCGCAACGGGTGCTCCGTGAGGGATTCGGCGACGAGGTCCAGGTCCCAGACGCGGTCGGCCAGTTCGGCAAGAGCGGCTTGGTCCTTGGCGGTGTGATGGATGCTGCCCCAGGCGCCGGGGAGTTCGCCGGCGAGAACGTCGGCGAAGGAGGCGAGACGCTCGGGGTCTTCATGGTGGTGCATGGAGTCCTTGGCAAGGGAGGGGGGTGGTGTCAGCGGCGCGGTCCGGCGGCCACGGGCGGGGGGACCGGGAGGGCGCGCGGTGGAGGTGGGCAGGCGCACACGGCGGACCGTTCGCGTCCGTCGGCGGGGACCCTCTTGGGTGCACGCGACGCGGTCGGGGTGCGGGGCGTGCCAGTCGGCGAGGGCATTGTGGGTGTGCACCAGGTCGGTGCGGACGACGGCGAGGCGCTCGTCGGCGAGATGGCGCAGCCGTCGCGCGGTGTACGGGGCAGTCGATGCGTCAAGAGCGTCGTGGAACTCGGTTGCAGCAGCCAGGACTTGGCGATTGCGTTGAGGATGCCATCGCACGGGGCAGTCAGCTCGGTCAGGATCTCGGCAACCTCCTCTGTAGTGGTCGCCTGCCGGATCCGGTCGGCGAGCGGGGCCACCGAGGCACCCAGCGGCTCGTACTGGGCCGGGCGGCGGTCGGTGTCGAAGGCCGGGTCGCAGTCGACCTGGTAGCCGACCGCCCGCAGCCTGGCCACCGCTTCGGTGGCCAGGCGGCTCTCCTCGTCGTGCGCCAAGCCGGCGGGAGCGCGGTGGTAGGTCTCGTGAAGGCGAATGGACGGGCACGAGGCCCGCCGGTTGAAGCACGCTGTGGGCTTCCGGATCGCCGCCGCGGGCAAGAGCCTCCTCGGAGTGCGGGTTGCGGCGGATGGTCAGGCGGCGAGGGCGCGGCCGGGGCGGCGGACAGGTAGGCTCACCGGCCGCCCCGGGCGTCGGCGATATGGACGAGCTGGCCGAGCGCCGTGGTGGTGTACCAGCCGCAGTCGATGACCGCGTCGGCGTGGTCGACGTACTTCGGCAGCAGGTGATCGCCCATGGCGCTTAGGTAGATCATGCAGTCCGGGCAGCGGCGCGAGAGGTGCACGAGGTAGCGCGGGTGCGCGGTGATGAACGTCTGAGCCCCGCCGTTGGGGTCGCGCAGCCGCCAGCCGTCCTCGTCGGTCGGGGTGTGCCAGGACGGGGCGACGACCTGCATCGCATCTCCCCACAGCTCGGCTTCCGCCACACCCTTGATGACCACGACTTGGTCGCCAGCCTCGAAGTGCCCATGGATGATGTCCCGAAAGGGGGTGAGGGGATCGGCTGTCGGTGCGAAGGCCGGGGTGGACGGTGGGGTCCAGGACGGTGGGAGCATGCGGATCCTTCCACGCTGTGCGTGTGGCGGTGGGAGGATTAATGGTCTGTAAGATCGCCGGTTTGGCTAACCGGCGATCTGCGGCTATGTTCCGCCAGGTTCGGCTGCCCCCACCTTTCTCCGCCCCGTCGAGCTGCCGCCTCGCGGGGCCCGGGAGATGAGCGGGCCGAAACCATCTGCCTCGCGCTGACCGCTGTCCGTCCCGCGAGCCCGTCGCCGTGCTCACGAAGCGGATGTCAGCTGCTCTCGGACCGAGTCATTGATCATCCCGGCGCACTGAACCCGCCCCCCGCTGAAGGCGTGTGTACATCGCAGCAGGGTGCCGATATGGAGAGCTGTGACGGGGCCGGACTACGGCGCTTGATACTTAAGGCCGGCAGGCTAATTAATGGTGGGACCGACAAGTTGTCTGTGTCATTCGATGCCGGTGGCGAGGCGGGCGCCGTTCGTGATGGTGCGTTGAGCCTGCCCAGATGAGCATCGAGCGAGAATATAGAACCAATCTTCTCCCTAGCTCGTAAGATCGCCTCCAAGGAGTATGACGCCACCCAGGAATACTAGGATCGTGCCGAATGCGAAGAATGCAAGGCTCGCCCTCCCGTTTGCAAGTTCCCTGACCAGCTTCCTGATAGAATCCACAAACTCGCTAGCGTCACCAAGAGTGCCGGAGATGCGAGCTTCGCGAAGCGCCGCAATTAAACCAACGATGATAAGCATTAGACCTACAGCAACTACGGAGGCTCCAACTATCTCCACCGATTTCACGATTCCTCCTTAATCGACCCCAGGGCCTAGGCAATAGAAAAAGATGGGTGACGGGTCTCCCATGCAGGCCCGCTCCAACTTTGCCCCCAGGAAAGTGCGTTGAATGGTGAGATCGCCAGTCCATCCTCGATAGAAGGCTGCTGCAAAATCGCGGGCAAAATAATTGGGCACCTCCACCCTCGGGGCAATTATTGAGGCTGCTGCACTTGAAATCCTAGCCGCTTGAGAGAATAGCTCTTTCCCTACCTTTCCTCCGGCGTGACAGCAATTTAGCCAAATCAGAGAGGGAGGGTGGTGATCCCGCTCTTTGAGCATTTCCACCGCGTCCTTGAAATCGAGAGTAGTGACTTTGTAACTTCCTTTCGGCCAAACCTTTGAGCCGTAGACAAGGTCAATACAAAAGGCGTCCCTGAAAGATTCCCCTACACGGCCGTGTGCATATACGTGAACATCGGATACCGGTCGTCCTGAGCCAGTTAGGTCCCGCGGGCTTAGAATGAAAAGAGCTGCGTCAATGTTGTCCTTGAAAGTGTTCGCAAAGGGGATGTCGGGCAGCACCTCGGCACCTCCTCCGCTCAGGCTGCTTTTCATGGATTTCCAATTCGGAGCATTCACGCCTCGTAGCATTACCCTAGCGGAAGGCTTGCTCGGCCCTTCAGGGATTATTGACCCTATTGTCGCCCCGTCCACGAAAATTGACTGCCACGCACTATAGAACGAAGGAAGTTGGGAAAGACTTGCCCAGAGATCATCGTTCCTAGTGGTGGGCGCGCCAAGAGGAAGTAGTTCCAGAGGAACATGTGCTGACGTCATATTGCGGCAAAAGGATTGTATTGTTGGCGCGTGGCGAGCTGCTGCGTAAGGATCTACCTCAGCTTGAGCCCACACACGTTGCGCGTGCTTCAATAGCTCGTTACGCAATCGGCTTCTACATTGCGCCGAAGAGACCAGATTCAGTGACGAGTACTGCCAGTATTCATTCGCCGCGCGAATGTAAGAATTGAGAGCCTCGGCCGCACCTTTCGCATTACCTGGCCCGACCGTTTCAAGCCTCTTTCGAAGATGTTCAACGTCCTGCTCAAGTCGTTCGTTCAAGCCGGGGAGGTCAATCTCCCGCACCTTCCAGACAATACGATCCGCAGTTCTCCAGCGGCTGACCAGACTGCCCCCAATTTTGACATTCAGCTCACCTCGGCTGACCTTCTGATCAAAGTAGAGGAAGCTCATGGGTTCCCCCAAATGTCTGGGGTAATTTCAAGCAATT
Organism: Streptomyces sp. NPDC001851; assembly: GCF_040297165.1. NCBI lineage: Bacteria > Bacillati > Actinomycetota > Actinomycetes > Kitasatosporales > Streptomycetaceae > Streptomyces > Streptomyces sp. NPDC001851. The sequence goes on from NZ_JBEOYR010000039.1 coordinate 73,409, forward strand.
GCAGTGAGCGCCCAGCTTGAGACACGTCAACAAGAAGGGCGTACTGCGAACTCTCCCCCGGTATTGGCTGCTGCTCCCGTGGGCGAGTCACGGTGAATTCAATTGGTTGCGATTTTTTGGCCGCGGGGACCTTCACTGCCAAGGAGTCGGGATATACCTCAAGCAACCCTCCCTCCAGTATGGAAATCTCAAAGGGTACCTCTTCCGACTCAGAGCCGTCCTCAACTCTTAGGCCCCCTGATACGTCATACTCACAGGCATCCGAAACTGCCTCTGGGATAAAGGTTACGACTAGGGTTCCCAAGAGAAGTTGCGATCCCCGAGCAGCCTTGACTTCAATCGCAACCCGGCCTCTATAGTTGTACCTTCCGCGCCAGGCTTCCGCTATCCGCTCAATGGCGACAGACGCCACATTCCTTTCAGACTCCGCACCAGAGATCGGCGTAAGTGTACGATTGATCCAGCCCCCTGAAATAAATCCGCATAGTCCTCCGAAGACCGCGCTCGACGCTAGGGGCGTGCCGTGCATCTCCAGATTGAAGAGGGCTATCACAGTCATCAGAGAAAAAGATCCGACGAAGAATCCACCAATGATCGGCGCTATCACTGCCAAAATTGCATGGTTCTCGATCGTTTTGATGAACTCGGGAAGGCCGCCGCGCCTGAAGAGTAGTGCTATGGATGAAGCAGCTGATCCGGCAGTTCCGCCTATCACTACTATGTTGTAATGCGTTCGCTCCAGGACGAGCATGGCCACTGTCAAGCCAGATGTAACTAGAGCAACGAGTCCAAGGACTCCGATCGCCGTGCGGGCGAAAGTCGACGGAACCACAGCCTTCATGGCTGCCTCCGATATCTAACCCATAGGCATAGTTTGCCACGAGGATGGGTGATCGTCTGCAGCTAGATATCAACCAATGTGCCGCATGAAGTAAGAACCAGCAACACGATCTTGTGTGGCATGAGCTGCGACTGTCCTGCCGTGAGTCATCGGACTCTCCATGGCGTCACGGCCATGTTGCGTTTGCGGTGGGCTCCCGCGTCCTCCTTGCCGAACCCAGGGTGTTACCCGTGGGTGGTGTGGCGAGAAAGTCGGCCGTCCGGGCCGCGAGGTGTTTGCGCGGCCCTTGGTGCCGAGTACCTCTGCTGCGGCAATCTTCCCGCAGGTTGGACGCCTGCTCAAGCCAGAGTAATTTGGTGGGGCCGGGAAACGCCCAACGCGACGACACGAAAGTGGGCACCCATTAGGGTGAGGGGCATTCAAATCCACACCGCCGGGGTGCCCCTGAACTGGCGGTCAGCGGAACGGGTTCTCCGTCCCGCGGTCCTGCTCCAGCCCGGCATCGAGGAGTTCGAGCAAGTCGGCACCGTCAGCGTCGCGCTGATCGATCCACCACCCGGCCCGTGTGACCGTACGGGCCTTCTCCTCCAGCTCTGCCCAGTCGGCCTCGTCCCAGGTTCCTTCGACGACGAGCGCGGTGTGCGCGGCACACATCAGTTGGTGGCGGGAGCGTTCACCCCAGTCCACGGCGCGTTCGGGACCTTCCAGCAGGGGCATGTCGAACTTGGTGGCCCACTCGGCGGCGGCCCGCTGTTCCTCGGCCCGCTTGGCGGCGAGCCACTCCTCCTTTGAGGCGGTGTCGTTGCTGCGGGCCGCCTTCCAGCAGTCGGTGCAGTCTCGTTCGCCGAGCCAGCGGGCGAACCCGGCGCGCCGGTCGGCGGCGCGGTCGGACAGGTCATGGACGACTTCGTGGCCGCAGGCGTGCTCAACGGTCCACTTCGTGCGGACAGCCATAGATCGATCTCCTTGAACGGGTCGTTGTGAGTGAAGGTGAAAGGTGTCCGCCGAGTCCACAGTCGGCCCTACGCTCGACGGGCGGCGGCCGTGCTACGGGGCGGCGCTGTGGGAGGTGTGGTGCTCAGGGCCGGGCGGGGCCGTATCCGCGGCGGCACGGGGTGCGGTACGGCGGCAGCACGCCAACCGTGGCGGCGAGATCCTCGGCCGCTGCGTGGACCTCACGGGTGAGGAAGGCGAGTTGCCGGCCAAGGGCGTCGAGCCGGGCGCCGATCTGCTGCCCGCGGACGGTGTCCAGGGCATAAGAGAAAGGCTGGCCGCGGTATCGAGGAGGCGCTCCAGCCGGACCAGGGGGCCGGCTTCGTAGCCTTGCTGCGCGAGCGGTGAGCAGAGCCTCGGAGACCTCGCTGACAGTGCGGGCCTCGATGATCTCCTGGAGCAGTTCCTGCACAGGCCGCTCGGGTGAAGGCTCGGGCCGGTTGAACTGGGAAGCGGTGTCCGGCCGCAGGACTCCGGGCGGGACCGCGGGGGGGGGTGCCTCTATGTCTTTCGTCAAGCGAGGCGTGGGGTTCTGGGTTCGTAGAAAGTGCCGTCGCGGAGGATCGCGAACAGCACGTTGATC
>NZ_JBEOYR010000040.1:0-74138 GCF_040297165.1 Streptomyces sp. NPDC001851
TGTGACGAGGCTTTTTAGTTGGCACAAAAGCGGGATAGTTGGCACCGGTCTGAAGTCGCGGGCCAGTGGGTAGCGGGTCTGGCGCGCCGACTGTGTCAGGTAGCTGACCTGCTACTTTCTCTGAGTTGCAGAGGTTTGGGAGTACTTTCCTTACGCGATTTCTGCTCGTTTGATCGTGCGCACGGAGACGTGGAGGGCCAGGTTCTGGTCGCAGGAAGTCCCGAGTTGAGTCGCGCAGAGGTTCAGGCATCGGCGAAATCATGTGCTGCAGTTGACACCGGATTCGTGGACAGGGGGCACCGCGAGGGCTCGGGACGTGTGTTCTCGCGGCGGACGATGATCGACAGTTTCAGTCTGAATTACCGCTGCGTCGTCGTTCAGTGTGCGGCCTGCCGGTCTTCGCATCGAGGTCTGCCTCGGAGAGGATGTCGTCGATACTGACCTGGCGGTCGGTCTCACGGTCGCAGGCGCTCGCCAGCTGTGCCGCGTAGGCGTCGAGTCGCCTACGGAGATGGAGTCGGGCGCCGCCCATGTCGTCTCTTTGAAGAAGGAAGATTTCCTTGGTGAGAGAGGTGACGTCCCTGTCTTTGCGCTCGGATTCACGGACGATGGGGCTGTAGGAGGGTTCGCCCTGAGTGGCTTCGCCCCATGCGAGGGCGGTTCCGACGTCAGGGCCGACCTGCTCGTGAAGCCTTCGAAGGCGCGGTATCCCGCCGGTCAGGAGGTGCCACTCTTCACTCGGCATGCGCCACTCGGCCAGGCCCTGACGGCGGTTCGCATAGTTGATCCGTTCGTCGCTGACATCGAGGTGATCTGCGATCTGGTCGACTCGGCGGTCGAACTCAGGCCATAGCTTTACAGGTTCGAAGCGCTTGGCGAGGTTGGCCAGGAGCTTGGCAGCCATCTTCGGAGTGAGGCCGAGAGGCTCGGCGCATCGATGCCAAGAGAGTCCGGTGGCGAGTTTCACCAGCTGGAGAGAGGCGGCTCGGCGTAGCGCGCGCATCCTGGGGCGTTGATCTTCTGGCATGTGGTCGAGGAAGCCGTCGAAGTATGTGTCGAACCAGACCTTCGGCAGGTAGGCCGGGACCTCCTCAACCGAGTACCGGTGCTTCCGGGGCGGTGTCCGCAGACTGCGGTGCCCGTGGGTGCCATAGCTCTTCGTCGCCAGGGCTTGGGCGAAGCGAGGGGAGATATTGAGTGACCGGGCGATCTGGCCGTAGTACATCGGGGCACGGGACCGGACGGTTTGGACCAACGGCCGGATCTGTTCGCGGAGGGATGTCTGGTCCCGCTCGCCGAGCAAAGTGTCGGCCGCCAGCAGCAGTGCTGCTCGTTGCGAGGTGTCCGCAGGGGCTGCACGGGCACCGGTGCGGCGGGAGGGTATCCCCATGGCTTGGCCAGCCTGGATCAGTTCAGCGATCGGTGCGGCGTGCTCGTCGAGGCGTGTCTGCAGGTAGGGAGAGGGGATGAGGTCTGCAGCGGTCGGCCAGCTGAGAGTGATCAGGTGTGCGGCCAGGATCAGGTCCTCGAAGTACGAGGTGCCGTCCGGTTCTTGTTGGTCTCCGAAGAGACGTCGGTCGATGCGTTGCTGGAGGGCGAGCAGCCGGTCGAGATCGGAAGCGGTCAGGCCAGGCGGCGGGTCTGAGGCATAGTCGAGGCGAGTACCGCAGCGGAGATTTCCGCAGGCCCTGGATGCCGCGTCCTCGATGCGATTACGGCATTGCAATGCGTGCAGACGCGTGCCGGGGCTGGTGATCAGGTTGAAGCGTCCCGAGCTGGAGGTGTTGAGCTGCCGTCGGCAGCCAGGACAGACCGATTCCAGCAGACGGTGGTGCTGGGGGCAGACGAAGGCTACGGGCAGATGCCACTGGAGTTTCCACGGGCCGCCCCATGCCTGTTGGATCGCGCTACCGTTGCCGCGTAGACATGGGGGGCAGTAGCGCGGTGAGAACTCCATGGCCCAGCGGGTGCTGAGCATGGTGGTCGTACGGTGCGGGGTACGGTACGCGGTTCGCAGAGGCGAATAGTGAGACTCGAACCGTCTCAATGTCAGCGCTTTGACTTCGGCGAGGTCGAGCCCCGTGGCCAGGGCGAAGTTCTCGGCCACGGTGCCTGGGAGCTCCTGCAGAAGCAGGGTTGGAATGCGGGCGTTGTGCACCGAGTGCTCAGTGAGGCCGCATCGGACCGCGAGCCAACTGGGCGGCATCTCGAGTCGGCTGGAGAGCCGTAGCAGGAAGCCAGGCAGAGATTCTTCCGGCAACGGGGCCAGGCTCCGTGCCAAGGGGCGGAAACCCATAGAGATGCTCCGGTGGTTGCTCGGCCGACCGGAGTGAGCGTCCGGGTGGCCTCGTTGGTACCGGGAGTGGAGAACGGTGGTCGCGAGTGCAGTAGCAGTTGGTGCAGGCCCAAGCGGAGCGTAAGCGATAGGCGGCGGGAGCGGGATCTCCGCGCTCTGAATTCACTCGCTTCGGAGGAACTCAGAGCACCAGAGCGTCCGACGATCGGGCAGGCATCGACGGCGGATGTCAGTCTTCACGTGGAGCGGTTGGATTTGTCTGGTTGATCCACGACAGCCCTCCGAGTTCGAGGCGTTGGCGTGTGCGGGTCACGGCGACATAGGCCAGGCGTGCCTCGCTCTCGTCGATCTGGCGTGTGTCCGACTGCTCGTCGCCGGGATCGTCGGGAGCTGTGGGTTCGAAGTCGCCGGCGATCCTGACCGAGGCCCATTCCCTCCCTTTGGCTTTGTGCGCGGTCGACACCGTCACCTGCGCGGTGCTCTCGGGCACGAGGCGGGCGACGGCCGACAGGATGGCCTCGGGGCCGTGGGTGTCCACGAGGTCGACGAAGGGCTGCAGGTCCCGGCCGTTGGGGTCGTACGCGGCGTAGTCCTGCAGGTCGTGCCAGGTGCTGAAGAGCAGGAGTTCGGGGTGGTGGGCTCGGCGGCCCTGTTTGAGGTCGCGCGCGGCCAAGGCCAGGGCCTGAAGCCCCTGGCCGCCTCCCGCGAGGGCCACTCGAAGACCGGCTGACATCAGCTGCATTACCTGGGCCATGGCGCCGACATTCGTGCGGCACAGCACCGCGTCCGGGCGGATGACGGGGCCGAGCTCGGTGGCGATGGTGTCGGTGCCGGTCAGGCGCAGGGGAGCGTCGGCGAGCGCGAGCCACCGGTTGGCTTCGGTGGCCAGGCGGGGGCCGAAGCGGAAGGACTTGGTGAGGGTGAGGCGGGCGCCGTCGAAGCCGGTCATGATGTCCCTGGCGCCGCGCCAGTGGTAGATGGCCTGGGCGGAGTCGCCGACCATGACCAGCTGAGCGTGGTCGCGTTGTGCCAGGAATACCTGCTCGACGACGGGGTTCGTGTCCTGGGCCTCGTCGAGGAGGAGGAAATCGGCTTCGATTCGTGGCTGGGTGAGGGCCCAGATCTTGAGGTAGTGGTCATGGTCGAAGCGGACGACGCCTTCGTCGATGTACTGAAGATCCCGCCACGCCTTGCGGGCGAACGGGACGAGGAACTCGGAGAGTTCGGCATGGTGGTCGGGGTCGTCCAGGCCGCGGAGCCGGGGCACATGGTGGTGACCGATGGTGCGCTCGGCGGTGTGGCAGAAGCGAGTGACGGTGCGCAGGGCAGCGTTGGAGAGGGTGCGTTGGGAGATGTCGCGATCGCCGATGCGGAGGGAGTCGGTCAGGCCGAGGTCGCACCCGGTTCGCCAGGCGGGGCGGCGTGGGGAGTTCAGGCGGCGCGTATAGCGGTGGCCAACGGCGGCGTAGGCGAGAGCGTGGGCGGTTTTGCAGGTGACGGTCGCGGGGAAGCGGGTGCGGGCGTCGTCGGCGATGGCGCGGTTGTAGGCGAGGTAGCGGCCGCGACGCTGGGTGGAGCGCGCGAGCAGCGCGAGTGTGGTGGTCTTGCCGGTGCCCGCGCCGGCCTGCAGCGCCAGGTGGTTGCCGGCATGGAAGGCGTCGGCGGCAGCGGCTTGCTCGTCAGTGGGGTTCAAGAAGGGTGTCCTCGTACTGAGTGGGGCATCGCATGTCGGCCGGGGGACAGCAGGAGGGAGGGCGCAGTCGGCGGTCGCGCGAAGGGGCGGATTGGTTGATGCGGCTTCAGGTTTCCGGTGAGGCGGGTGCCGTATCCGGCAGGTGGGTGTGGATGTGGGCATGGTGGAGGAGCGGGTCGAAGACCTGCCATCCGGCCAGCGTGAGGTCGGGGGCGGTGCTCGCGACCATATGGGCGGGGCATCGCTGCGCTCGCCACCGCAGCTGCTCCGCGTACGGTGCACGGCTCAGGCTGTACAGGACCAAGTGCTCTGCAGGCACAACGAGTTGACCGATGGTCGACAAGACGGTGGTCAAGGTCCAGACGCCGCTCGGGGCAGCCGGGTCCAGGACCGGGTGGGGGCAGCGGTGACCCCGGCGGGTCTGGGACACGCACCGCAGCGCATCGAGGGGCCGCTCAGCGAGATAGCGGATGTGGAGGATTTCCACGATCGGCAGCACCGGGCGCTTGTCCGGCTGCACCGTGGTCAGGCCTGCGACCGGGGGCGGCGGGGTGAAGAGCCCCGCGTCGATCCGTCGCCGGGTGAGCACGGCCAGGCGGCGACGAAATTCCGTAAGAGCGGGGGCGAGGTCGGTATCCGGAGTGCGCCCCGGGCAGACGGCGGCGTGCGGGACGCGGCACCACGTGGAGTCGGCGCCGCGGTAGGCGACGCCGCAGCTCAGATGCCAGCGGCAGGCGGTGGGGACGGGGCAGGTAGGCAGCTCGTGGGGATGCAGGCCGATCGGCCGGTGATCGGCCCGCGGATGCCAGTCGACGAGGTTGCCGCACTCCCGGCACCTACTGCTCTGTCCCCGGCGCAGGAGGCGGCTGGGGCTGGAGGCATCGACGCGCAGGCGGCGGCGAGGGGGCATGGTGACGGGGCTGCCGTCCCAGCGGCGGGCGAAGTGGTGCGGTTGCATGGCGAGCAACGTGCCAGGTGGCGCGCTGCGATCCAGCGTAGAGGCCGCCGTAAGTCATGCGAATGGCCCCACCTGCCGCGACAGGTGTACGAAGCGAGGTGCGGATGTTCGAGGATGGATTGCCGTTCGGGTGAATCGCGGGATGGGTTTGGGGTGGGCTTCCTCGCGCGAGGAAGCCAGTCAGGACTCGGCGGCGTCAGGTGGTTCGTGCCCGTCGCAGAGTGGCTCCAGCAGCTGGTCGATGGGGAGGCCGAAGGCGTGAGCAAGGGCGTGCCACGTGGTGATCTTTCCTGTGGTGCGGCCGTGCTCGAGGTCGATGAGGGTGCGCCGTGCGAGGCCGCTGCGATCAGCCAGCTCGTCGAAGGTCCACCCGCGCTCGCTCCTCATCCGCACGAGCTGGATGCGCAAGGCGTCGAGGTTGGGGTCGGGAGGGAAGATCGTCACCCCACCATCCGATGGTGCAGACCCATGCCCCGTCAGTGCAGAGTTCTGCACTATTTGCTAGGGAAGGGGTGATGTTCGCCGGGGCGCCGAGTTGATGTCGTGGTGCGCCCCAGTTTCCCCTGCCTTGCAAAGCCGAGCCCTGGACAGGAGGAAAGCGGGAGCGATGAGGGTCTCCCTGCACGCTGTGGTCCCTCGGGTGTGGACCGTGGAGTTGCGGTCGAGTGTGGGTGGTCCGCAGCTCATGTGCCCGCGCTGTGGGCCCCGGAGCGCCCCGCCGCAGGCGGCCGCTGCTCAGTCCGCTGCCCTGCGGCATCTCGCTGCCCATGCGCGCGGCGATGAACTCGCCGGGCACCTGCGCACCTGTCAGTGCCGACAGCGGGAGTGCCGCTGGCATCCCCGGCACCGCGGCTGCGCCGGCCCCATCAGGCTGGTGCTGTCTCGCGACAGGGCGGGGCGCAACTGGCGGCTGGCTGACGTCTGCACCGCCTGCGCGCACGCGACGCCTCGCGCGGCCGTGGTGCCCGACGCCGTCACAGTGGTGGCCGCACCCGGGGAAGGCGCTGGCCACGGCGGAGCGCAAGGAGCCGCGCCGCACCCCGGACCGTCGTCGGCCATTCGGGTGCGGGAGATGCTCGCGTACCTGGCCGCTGCCCTTCCGGCGTGCACGAGCGCCGCAGCCCGCTTGGTTGCGGTGCAATGCGCTCTCCGCGCCGACTCCGGCGGGCGCGTTCTGCTCTCGGGCGGCATCGCGAGAAGCATGCGGCTGGGGCATCTTCCCGTCATCTGGGACGAGTTGGAACAGGCAGCCTGGCTGCGCCCCGCGTCCTCGGCGCAGGGTGCCCGCCGTTTCGACCTTCTCGACCCCACCGTGCTCACACAGGTTCCCGGCCGTCAGGCTCGTGCCCAGGCGGCCGACTGGGCTCTGCGCCAGATCTGTCGTCCGACGGTCCGGCGGCAGCGAGCCGTCGCTCGCCTGGTGGCACTGCAGGTTGCCGCGCATACCGACGATCAGGGCAAGGGCAGCATCGAAGCCGTTCACTTGACCCGGACGGCAGGTCTCTCCTCCGTGGCCGTGGCCACGCTGCTCGACCGGCTCGCCATGGCGGGAGCGCTCGGCCACTGGGGGCTCGACACGGCAACCGATGAGATCTACTGGGCTTCGGGAGTGGGCGCTGGCCGGGGCGGCGTCGTTGGCTGACCGCCGGCGCGTCAACAGAGGGCGGAGGTTGCGGGTCCGGTCAGGTGGGGTGCAGAGCGGCGGATGCATGTCCAGACCCCGACATCTTGCCATCTCTTGTTGACGATGCCCGAGCTCCACGGGAAGGAGAGGCCGGCAGAGTCGCACGCGGCACCGAGTCGTACGGCGTAGCGTGCGATCCGGTGCGGAGTACGTGGCGGCCTCCCCGCTGGTTGCCGGGAGTGAAGAACGGGGAGAGCCCTTCTGTCAGTGTCCTGGGCGTCCTTGGCTGCTTGACCGCGCCGCGCCAGGTGGCCAGACGCGGGCACAGGAGGTGATCGGCCTGGGTGGCTTCGGCCCGCGTCAGCACCGTGCCGAGGTCCGCACCGTACTGAGCGGTGAGCCGCTCTGCCTGGCGCAGACCAGAGCAGAGCGTTGCCTGCAGCGCCACGGTCACGATTCCGGCACTGGCCGAGGGGCTCGGCGTCAGCCCCGATCGCTTGATCGAGCCGCTGCAGCCCAGACGAACTCGGAGACCTGATCTACTCCAGCGCTCCGCCGGCACCGGACGCGACAAGCGGGACACGAGACCGGGCGAGGACGTGATCGCCGTTCGTCCCGTCGTGTCGACGGATGACCTGCCACCGAACCCCGGCGTACGTGCCCCGTTCCTACCGGGACTTGACCTCGCGCAGCTGTGCAGCAGTTACCTCGAATTCGAGGATGCCAGTCTGTAGCGAGGCAACCTGTCGGTCGCAGGCGGTGGCGAGGAGGTCGGAGTACGTTTCGAGACGGCGCAGGAGCTCGCGTTTGCCGCCCTTGCGGGCTGCTGGGGTGCGGAGCTGGTTGATCGACGCGACCAGGCGCTGGGTGCTGCAGCCCGATTCCCTCAGGGCGCCGAGCACGGGGCTGTGGAGGTGGTCGCCCTGGCTGACATGAGTCCAGATCAGCACGGTCGCGGTGTCACGGGTGGGGGAGGTGACACCCTGGCCGAACTCGAGATCGCGGCACAGTTCGGCCCAGTCACCGGCCGGAACCTGCCAGGACGAAAGAAGCTGTCGGCGTCGCCCGTAGTGAACACGATCCGTGTCCCAGTCCAATTGGCTGGCCACACTTTCGACGGACCGCTCAAAGTCCGACCACAGATCCCGTGAATTCAACTCCTGCCGGATGACTTTGAGGGACTGCTGCGCCGTGTTCCACGGGATGCGGAGAGTCTTCGCGCAATCGGGCCAGGTGCCACCGCCACTCATCTCTGCGAGCTTGAGCGCTGAAACGCGCCGCAGGTGCCGCACCTTCCAGTCGGTGTGGTGCGCCCAGTGGGACAACAGGTCGTCGAAGTGGGCGGAGAGCCACTCCTGCGGCAGGAGAGCAGGCACATGCTCGATTCGGAAGCGGCTCTGGCGTGAGGGAAGGCTCTGCCGCGCGTGCCGGTGGCCACCGGCACGGTAGAACCCCTGGGTATGGCATAGCAGGGCACGTGCCATCGCAGGGGAGACGTCCATGCGTCGCAAAGAGGCGCCGATGGTGGCCGGATTACGGCTGAACGCGGACGCAGCGAGCGGCCGGATGCGATCGGTCATCCCGGCGTCTTCGCGTTCCTCGTGACCGAGGAGGCTGTCGGCGGCAACGAGCACCGCCGCGCACTCGGCTGGGTCCTCGGGGGCATGCCAGGCGATGGGCATGCGTCCGTCGGGCCCAGGGGTGTGGCGGCGAGCGGCAGCGGAGGAAACGTGGCGGTCGATCAGGTCAGCCAGCGACGTCGAGGAAGCGTATCGCGCAGCGTCTGGCCAGCTGAGCCGGATCAGATGTACAGCGACGATGAGATCGGGAAAGAAGTAGCGATCCAAGGCCGACTGACCTGCATCGGCGGTAGATTGACCACACGTCAGACGCTGATCAATGCGGTGCTGCAGGGCAAGAAGAATGGACAGATCGGCTTCAGGCACGCGCGCGGCCTGGCGGTCGTGGTCCAGGCGGGCAGCGCAGGGAGCCGCCGGAGTGCCGTTCACATCAGGCACAAGACGCCGGCATTGGGCCGGGTGCAGCCCGCTCGTGGTGCGGTACGTGATCAGCCCTTGGCGCTCTGTATTCGTCGGCCGATTCGGCGTACCCCCACAGCGCGGGCACGTATGGGAGAGCAAGGTGCGGTGCGTGACGCAGGCGTATGAGATGGGAAGATGCCAGCGCAGTTTCCAGGGACCGCCATAGAGAGTCTGGACCGGACTTCCGTTCCCTGAAAGACAGGCGGCGCAGTATCGGCTGGAAATGCTGGCAGCCCACGACTTCCGCGCGGCCGCGGTGTTGCGGCTGCCGTCGATCCGAACGGACGCCAGGGGCGGGTAGACGGCGGCAAAGGACGACAGCGTCAGTGCGTTGGCCTCTTCCACGTTCAAGCGGGCGGCCGCGGTGAATGGCCCGATCCGATCGGCGGGCAGGGAGATCAGGTACTCGCCTGGGAGCCGATTTTGAGGATGGATCAGTCCGCACAGGCGTGCAGCCCTGGCGGGAGAGCGCTCCATGCGGTAGGCCAGCCGCAGGAGCAGGCCGGGCAGTGATTCCTCGGGGAGCGGACTGAGGGCGCGGGCAAGCGGGCGGACGGTCATCGAGCCGCGGCCAACCGGTGCGTGATGCATGGCTCGACACGAGTTTCACACGTGACGGGAATATCGGCATCCCGGCCCTCATCACGGGCTCGTGCCATCAAGTCCGAATAGCACTCCAGTCGTTGGGACAGTACCGAATACGAGGTTCTCCGGCGGCGGGTGATTGGTCCGGCGGTGCAGGTGATCCGGGCAGGCGCCGTGCTGGCGGCGCGGTGCACGGTGACAGCCGGGATGCGCTGCTGTCCACCGCTGTTGATCCCGCATGGTTCCGAGATCCCGCCTGGTGAGCGGTTCAGGCGGTAGGCGAGGTGGAGGAGGTAGCCGGGGAGCGGCTCCTCGGGTAGGGGCGCGAGGCTGCGGGTCAGCGGCCGGGGTGTCACCTCCGTCAACCGGTCTCGCCGGCCGCGGCGGGGCCGTCATCGTCGAAGACGGTGTTGCGGCCCTTCGGCTTCTTCTTCCCTGGGGTTGGCTTGTGCGGCGGGATCTTGGGCTGCTCGCCGGACTCCGCGTCCAGGTCGGGCATGTCGCCGGGGGTGACGGTGAACTGGTTGAACAGCTCTTTCGTCAGCCGCTCGCTCTTGTCCTCGATGGCCCGTCGGCAGCCGTGCTGGATGAGCTTCTCCAGTACGCCGACCACGCCACCGGTGCGGTTGAACAGGTACTCGGGCATGTCGTTTCCGGTCAGCATTCCCTTGGTGTCGTTCAGCAGCCGCAAGTGCCCTTCCAAGCGGGCCAGGTGATCCATCCAGGCGGCCATCTCGGGTCCGGCGGTATAGCGGAACGGGTCGAGGTCGACGATCTGGAAGCGTCGCTCGTGCTGGCTGGCGGCGTGATCGTTCGGGCTGCGGCCGCGGTCCTTGATCGGCTGGTAGATCCATTCCATGGTCTTGGGGTCGCGACGGCCCTCGCGCAGCAGGCCGGAGGTGGGGATGCCGACGCCGACGAGAATGAGCGTGACGGGCATGCTCATCATTTCGCGGATCAGGTCGAGGACGTCCTGGTCGGCTTCCCGGTGGAGTTTGAGGCGGGTGATGTCGTCGATGACGAGTGCCCTGGTGGCGTGCTCGACGATGGCGGTCTTGACGGTGCGGACCAGGTCCTCCAGGCGCATGCCCTTGTAGTCCTCGCCGTAGAAGTCGAGGATGCGCTGGCAGGTGGAGATGGGTGTGGCCTTGACCGGGCAGCGTACGTAGGCGACGGGGGCGACCAGGTCGCGGGTGCCGGGCATGGCATCCGGGTTCATGTAGTTGTTCAGGGCCATCCACGTCTCTTCGAAGACGGCCAGGGCCTCGCACACGGTCTCGGTCTTGCCCTGGGCGCCGTCGCCGTTGACCATGATGCCGCCGCGCGTGCAGGCCTTGTGGCTGAACGCGCCGTCCTCGACGCGGGCCAGAACAGCGTGGGCGACGCGCTCGCTCATCGGAGTCACGTCGATGGGCAGACTGCTGTGTGTGGCGAGCCGGTGCAGGTTGTAAACGCGTTGCTGGCGCGACGACTTGAGGGCGAACTCTGCGGCCGTCAGCACGGGCGCGGGGATGAACGCCCTGCGGGTCGCGCACCAGCGCCGCCAGCCCTCCCAGGTGGTGCGGTCGATCGGCGGGCCGGGGAGGAATGACGGACCGTTGTACGGGGGATTCACGGGCTGACCTCTTCCTCGGCAGCGGCTGCTGCCGCCGCACGGGGCTCGTCTGTGTCGTCGTCGAAGTCGTCGTCGGGCAGGGCCAGCAGGCTGGTGGCGCGCAGCCGCTCGGACAGATCCTGTGGTGGCGGGGTTGGGCGTTCGGGGACGGCGGCTTCACGGCGTCGTCGTCGTTCGTTGGTGACCGCGTCATGTCCCTGCTCGGCGCGTTCGCGCCAGCGCAGCGGGACGACCTTGCCGTCGTCCGAGCCGGTGCGCGCCGCGGGCACGGCGGCGGGCGTCGACTGTGCCGCGGTGGCGTCGGCGGGGCGGTCGGCCGCGGCGGCCGCGGCCTGAGTCACTTCGCGGGCGTGCTCGGTGCGCTGCTTCTTCGTCAGTTGCGTCGGCCACTGCTCGACGGGGATCTTCCCGCCGATCACTTCGAGGAGGACCGGCAGGAGTTCCTTGTCCGACTTCGGCGCCAGCCCGCGCTTGCGCAGCTCGCGCATGGCCTCGCGGACGCGGGCGTCGCTGAAAGCGGGGAACTGCCCTTCCTCGGGCAGGCCCACCCAGCGCAGGGTGTGCCAGTCGTGCGTGCGGGGGTCCTGGAAGAATACGAAGCACGGATCGCGCGGGTCCCGGCGGATGACGTAGCGGTTCTTGTCTTTGCCGCCGCGCCGGGAGAGTTCCCCGCGGTACGGGTCCAGGGCCTCGCCGTCGTACCACAGGTTCTTGATCTTCACGCCGCGCTTGCCGTGGATCATGACCCGGTGGCTGGGAAGGAGCTGGTAGTACAGCTCGGGCGAGGGGATCCGCAAGGCGAAGCCGCCTTGCGTCATAGAGGCAGCGAACAGGCTGTTGGGACTGTGGTCGCCGCCCGGGTCCCAGCTCGGTGCGTAGGAGTCGAAGCGACGGTTCTGCCAGATCCGCACGATCCAGGTGGCGATGAGGTGCTCCATCTCCGCCACGGTCAGGCAGGCGTCGGCCTCCGGGTCGACGCCGCGGTCGGCGGTGTCCACGCCCTGGTAGCCGAGCAGGGGAGCGAACAGCAGGGATCGGATGGCGCCGAAGGCGCGCTCCACGGCCTTCTTGTCGGTGGGGCGTAGCACCCGGCTCGGTTTGATGTTCGCGCCAAGGACCCGCTGGACCTCGACCAGGTGGTGGTTGCGGTAGACGGAGCCGTGGTCGGTGGTGACGGTCTCCGGGGCGAAGAACGGCAGCCCGGCCACCTCGTACCCGGCGAAGTCGGCCACCACCGTGCCCGGAATGCCGGGATAGGCCCACTGCATGTCCTCACCCCAGTCCGGGCGCATGGGGAGCGGCATCGTCATGTCCCGCAGCACCATCGCCACGTCGATCGAGGAATCGGAGACCAGGCTGAGCCGGAACGCCACGATCGAATGCGTGTACACGTCGAGTGCCAGCGTGAGATGCACGGAGACGGGATCGCCGAACACGTCTTCCAGGACCTTGACCGGCAGCACGGTGGTGTCCAGGGCCACCACCTGCCCGGGCCGGTGCACCACCACGTGTCGGCCCGTCGCGTACTTCTGCGCCATGGCCGCCGAGCGTGCGTAGCGCTGCCGCCCGCCGTTGGAGCCGAACCAGTCCCGCCACACCCGGCGCAGCACGTCGTAGCTGGGGACGTTGGTCTTCTCTCCGAAGGTCTCCCGTACATACTGATGGATCAGGCGCTCGCGGTCCCGCGCTGTCAGCTTCGCCCGCCGCAGGCTCTCATCACGTACGGCGAACAGCGCCTCGCGCACCTCCGGGGTGATCCGGTGCCCGGTCGCCTCCCGCAGCCACCGGTCGTCCGAGAGACCGATCGGCCCGAGCTTGCGCCGTGCCGTGTCCCAGCGCACCAGTGTCCGCGTGCTCACCTTGTGCAGGGCCAGCGACTTCGCCAGCGCAGGATCCATGGCCTTCGCCTTGCGCAGCTCGGCCTCCTTTGCCTTTCGGCGCTGCGTCAGCGTTGTGGTCGCCGGGTCGTACTGTGGGAGAGGCTCGTGCGGCAGCGCAGCGTCCGGATCGCCGCTGCGGTAGCCGGTCTCGACCTCCCGGATGTGCTCCAACCGCCGCAACACGTGCTCTTGTTGAACCGGCAGGAGGTCTGCCATCGACTTCGGCTGGCGGCCCCGGCTGGCGGCCGGGAGATCCTTGCGGGTCCGGGTGGACGGCCGGCAACCGGGGCGGTGGATCAGCTCGCTCAGCTGCACCTTCCACGGCGCGCCCTCGTCCCCGATCAGTGTCACGCGACCCAGATGCGGCAGACACGTCTCGACCCGCCACGCCTCACCATCGATGATCAGCTCGGTGCCAGGCTCCAGCGCCCATGTCGATGCCGTCTCAGTACTCACGACCGCACCCCGCGAGGCTCTACGGGTGCGAGCCGGATCAGGCTCGCGTCCCCGTACGGTGCGGAAAGGTCCGCACCCAGCTCTCTACGCCACAGCAAGTGCAGGGCATGGGCCCGGGCCACTGCGGGGATGGAGCACCGCTCGACCAAGTCACCTAGCGGCAGCGGTCCTTGGGAGGCAGCTGCGCGCAGCTGGCCGTGCATGTCGAGCACATTGGTCAACGGCCGCCGCTCGGCGGAGAACGCGTCCACCGTTTCCCATACGTGCCGACGCCAGCCGGTCACCACGCCGTAGCGCCACCCGGCGGCCAATGCGGCTTCGAACGTCGCGGCGAACTTCAGCTCGTCCTCGGGGTGAATCTGACCGGCCGGCCGCACATCGATCACGAATGGACCGGTATCGGTCAGCAGCAGGTAGTCCGGCGTGTGATCCACCCGCTTGCCGCCCGCGTGGAAGCGCAGCCGGAACGGCTGCGAAAGCGCCTCACGCAGCCCGGCCGCGAAGTCGGCGACCAGGAGCAGACACTCCTCCTCGAAACTCTCGTAACCGTGATGCCGACGCGTGGACACCATGTACTCGAGCCCGGGCCGGTGGTACTGGTCGGTCCGCCAAGTGAACCGACGCACCGGCACGGTGCGTGGGACGTCGACCTCGTTGAGGTCGCGCACCGAGTACGCGGCGGCGGCGTCCTGCCCGAACTTCCACCTCGTCGTCCAGCGCCGGGCCCATCGTTCGTCTAGGTCCAGCTGGTGCGCGTACTCGGTGAATCCCCGATGCAGGAGCGCCAGATCCTCCAGGCGACAGGAGTCGGACCACGTATCCCTCTGTGGTGCTTCCGGTACCCGGAGGACGGAACTCGCCCCACAATCCTTCGTATGCACGTCCACTGCTCCTCAGCAGATCGAACACGGCCGCCAAGATCAATCACGACGCTACGGTGAGCAGCGTCCATGGCTCGACCACATCAGCGCCCTTCACACGCACGAGTGATTCCGCATCGATGACACCAACGCGGCCTGCACGACGGCTGATGGACTCCCCCCCCACGAGGAGGTGGCCGTTGACGGCCAAGGTGGATTGGGAGGAGATGACGGCAAAGCGCCCCTTGCCACGTGTTCTGGATCAGTCCCCCGGAGAGTCCCTGCCGGGTTCGCTCCTTCGCGTGGCATTCCGTCTGGGACTGTCTCCCGACCGTGTTGCGGAGCTGTGCGGACTTCGTGAGATGGGAGGGGGCCTATCCCGCACTTCTACCTTCGCTATCTCCCTGGACCACGAGCCACGGCGTTGAGCTGCTCAGCAGGCTTGACAGCCGCGGAGGCCAACAACCTGACGCTTCGGCTCTTCGCGTACGGGTTCCCGGCCCTGACCGGCTCCGTGTGCGACCTCCACATCGAGTGAGTTGACTGCCAGGAGGACAGCGGAGTTCTTGTGCTGTACATACCGCCGCAGACCTCGACGAACAAACTGTTCGTGGTGCCTGCGACGGACTCCAAGGGGCGCGAAGGTGTGGCCGTACCCCTCCGGTCTGGGGACGACACCACGTGGCTGAAGCCTTCCGAGTTGCAGCGGCTGCTGGCACTGGGCTGGTCGTCCACTGGTGGGCGCCGGGACCGTTGTCAATTGCCGTTGCCGATCAGACCACCGCGGCCCGTCTGCTGCAGGTGATCCCTCTGGACGCGCCCTGGATCAAGCATCTTCGAGGCGGCGGCCTCTTCCATCGCATCCCCGTGGCCGTCACCGAAGCGATCCACGAAGCACTGGATAGCCCGGAGGGCGAAACGCTGCGTTTCCGCGACCCCGACTTGGCGTCTGCCACGGACAACTTCAAGACCGCCGTTCACGAACTCAGCAACGTACTCGCCGGATTGCACGCACCTCTGGACGGCCCGCTCACCTACTTCGAGGTGCCGCCGGAGTGGAAGCGGACGGATCGGGAGCGCTTCTATCAGGCCCTGCAGGAGAACTCCCGAGCTGCACCATCGGCGCTCAAGGCCCACCAGGACTCGGTGAACACGCTCAACGAGAGGGGCCTGCTCGTCTGACCCGCACAAAGATGGCAGAACTGCTCAGTACGACACTCCGTCACCATGCGTTTACCGGACTCCCAGTGCTCGCATCTGCACGCTGCACACACTTCAGGACAATCACCCTAAGCAATGCGTTGGCCAATTAACCTCGTAACTCGCCCAACGACTGACCGTTTTGCCTGGGTTTTCGTCGCCTGGCTTCGCATGCGCCTCATCTTGCCCGCGAGGGCTGACCAATTCCGACCAGTTGAGAATTACGCGTTCAGCTATGTGGCAAATACTTTCGATTGCCGACCTCTGGGCAGACATCCACCCTGATGTGTCGAATATGCCGCCGACCCCTGCGCGCCTCGCCGAGCAGGGGATATGACCCTGGGGGGATGCGTGAGCATCGTGGACGTCGCGGGTGTGGGGGCTGCGGCCCTGGTCACCGAGATGGCCAAGAGCACGTGGGAATCCGTACGGGACGCGCTTGCCCGGCTCTTCCGGCGGGGCGGTGAGGAGAGCGCCGAGCAGGAACTGCAGCTGATCGACTCGGCACGGCAGCAACTCCTCGGCAGCGCGGCCGGTGAACGCGGGTCGGTGGAACAACAACTGCGAAGTGAGCTAGAGATGCAGTTGGTGGTGTTCCTGAGGAAGAATCCCGACGCAGTCCAGGAGCTGCAGGACCTGATTGACCAGGTCAAGGGAGCGGACGACGGTGCCGGGGCGCGGACGAGCGTGCACCACATCACCGAGAGCATGGTCGTCGTCTCCGGCGGCGACATCAACGCCTCGGGGGGCTTCCACTACCGCGCTCCGGAGCAGAGCCGGTGAGCGAGGAGACCTTTCCGGGGTCCGTCCCTTCGCCGCCACCGCCTCCGCCTGCCGACCCGTCGACGCCCGGCCAACAGGTGGAAATCCGCGACACCCAGAACTCGAAGATCATCGTGGCCGCGGGGTCTGTCACGATGACGAGCAAACCGCCACTGCCGGTCACCGACATCCCGCAGAGCGAACTCGACGCCGTACGCCGGGCGTGGGTGGAACTGAGCGTGCGAGACGAAAGGGTGCGAACGGCATCCGACGCCCTTGAACGGCTTACCGGGGGCGGGCCTCGGCTGGCCGTCATCGCCGGCCCTCCCGGATACGGCAAACGCGCTGCCGGCATCAAGGCGTTGTGGGAGGTCTCGCAGGCAGAGGAGCGCTCCCGGGGCAAAGCGCTGAAGCTCCAGGCGATCGCGCCCGACTGGGAAAGGCCCGGGTTCCCGGACATCGCCGAGATGCCCGACGATCCGGGACGCTGCTACCTGCTGGACGTGGCCGCAGAGATCAGTTTCTGGCACAAGCCCGGCCTCGTCGCCCAACAACTGGTGGCTTATGCCGAGCAGTTGAAGTTCTCGGGTTCCTTCCTCGTCGTGGTCGCTGACGAACACGGGTGGCCCGAGAGCGTGTCAGGAGCCGTCGCCGGCGTCGTCGTCCGCGCAACGGCCCGGCCATCCCCGCACCGCGTGGCCAGGTCACACCTGGAGTACCTGCACCGCCTGCCGGACAGAATCCGCTGGCTCGACACCGCGCCGGCAGCGGAAGGCTCGGCCGGCGAGGCCGGGCATCTGCTGACCGACAGCAGCCATCCCGACGATGCCGCCCGACTGGCCGCCGAGCTCGCCTGCGCGGAGGACTCCACAGACGGCATCAAGAATGCCCTGAGCTCCTTCCGGGAGTGGCGAACCGATGTAAAGAACGTCTTCAAGAAGACCGAGGACAAGCCCGACGACCGCGCCCTGCTCATCTCCTCACTGTTTCTCAACGGCAAGGACGCGCTCACCATCCAGAACAGCGCCCGAGCACTGTTGGGCGAAGAGCCGGAGACTGACGTCCGCACCATCCTGACCGGGCCCGATCTGACCGCCCGGCTGACGGAGATGGGGGCTCAGGTCAGCGGACGGACAGTCTCTCTCGATCACAAATCCGGATACGCCCGTGCCGTCCTACTACACCTGTGGCAGCAGCGGGCTGACATCCACCCCCACTTGTTGCAGTGGCTGGACACCATCACCGCGCCCAAGGGGCCGGGGGCCGACCGGCTGGCCGCGATCGGCGATCTCCTGGTCGAACTGGCTGTCGCGGAGAACGACATCCGCGTCGTCAGGCAGATCCACGCCTGGATCGACAAGGGCGCTGACAGCGCCGAACACCGCGAGTTGATCGCCCGTGTCCTGACCGTCGCCGCCGAAGCGGACACGCTGGGAGTCCAGGTCCGTGCCCTGCTGTTGGACTCAGCCCAGGACGAATCCGAGGCAGTTGCGACCGTGGTCGCGCTGGTCTGCCGGGGCGAGTTCGCCGAGCACTACCCGCGTCAGGCCCTTGTCCGCCTGCGGCACATCCTCGACCGGCCCGAGACTGACGAGGCCGTACAGACAGCGCAGGCGGCCTTGCGGGACATCGCTGCACGCGACGGACAGCTGCCCCGGGTGTGGAGCACAGTCATCAAATGGGCCACGGAAAGGAAGCACCTGGCGGGGCACCGGGCCTTCCTGTCGCTGCTGGATCCACGGGTCGACCCCTACGTTCTACGGGTCATGCTAGCGGCAGCCGAGCAGAAGGAGGAGATCAAGCAAGCGCTCCTGGACGGCTGGAACGCGGCCGTGGCCGATGCGCGGGTCGAGGCCGAATGCCGGCAAGTGCTGACCGCCTGGGCCGAAGCGCGGAAGGCAGCAGACATGCCGGCCGAGCTCCTGACGGACCTCCTCAATCAGATCATGCTGGGCCACCTCCTCGCCTCACCGGTCTCTGCCCTCATCTTCGGCGAACCCGGAGTCGCCGACAGCGAGGCAGTCATCGAACTACGCAAGGAACTCCGGCTGCCCCCAACGCTGTCGTCCCTGATCGAAACACACGAGCACGCCCCGGCGGAGTCCTGACCGATGGCCTCCACACGATGGTCGCGTCGGCGTGCGCGCAAAGCAGTGCGGCGCAGCCTGACCCGCTTCGAGGTCCGGCTGCGCAGCGCCCATCCCGGGATCGGCTTCACCGCACGGATCACGGCCACGGTGCTCACTGAACCGCCCTACCCCAGCCCCGTCGAGGAGATCGCAGGGGCAGTGCGCACCACCCTCAGGGAGACTGCGAACGAGGTTTCGAAGAAGTGCGACCCAGCCGACCTCGCCACGGCGCGGGACGTCTGCGGTCAGCACCTCGCCCGACGGCGTCAACTGCCCACGGACCCTCCCGTCGAGTTCACGGCCGCGCTCACACTCGACCTGCTGCCGGACGACCGGGCCGCAGTGGCCGCGCTGCTGGCCGCTCAGCGCCGGCAAGCCGTGACCGACATCCTGCGGCAGCAGAAGACGCACGCCCTCGCCTCTGAACTGGCTGTTCCGGCAGCCCTGTTGGCGCGTTGGATCGAGCGCGACAACGCCGACTGGACTCAACTCCCGGATTTCGCCGAGAAGGTGGACACGATCGCCGAAGTGTTCGCCCGGCATCGCCCTGAGAACGAACGCAGCGTCGAGCACGAGGCCGTCGAGGTGTTGCGTGAATTCCTCGCCAGCTTCCCTGACCACACCCAAAAACGCATGCTGTACACCCTCCTGGCCGCGGGCATGGACAGCGCCCAACGGCCGCACCACGCCGCGAAGGCACAAGCCTTGGTCAACGGGCACGCCGCGGCAGAGCCGGAGGGCGCGTCATGAGCGCGGCGGCTATCCGCCCCGGCCGCGCGGGTGTGGTGGTCCGGTGAGCACGTCAGGATGGCGATGGCTGCTCTCGCCCTGGACGAGCTGGCGCGCGTTGCGGCTGGCACGGGCCAGCCAGGGCAACCTCTCCTTCGACGCGGCGTGGCGACGCGCCAGGCTCGAACAGCACCCGGACGAGATGCCGTACCAGCAGCGCGGCCACCTCGCAGCGGAGAGCGAGATCGACGACCCCACCGCCCGGCAACAGCGGTGAACCCGGGGCATGTCGTGCGATGGACGAGCGACGACGGCCGGCTACCCGTGCGCGGCAGGTTCGGCATCATGGCCTCCATGACCGACGTTGGTCCTGACGGGAACGATCACCGGCAAGATGCCATTCCCACCTACGAGTCGTTGTCCGCCGCACAGGTGCTGCAGGCTCGCTACCGCAGTCGGCTGCCCGATCAGCTGGAAGACCTGACCGGACCTCAGCAGGGCACTGCCGAGTTGCCTCTGCACGTGGTCTGGTCTGGCAGCAACAGCTACTCCCTGGAGTCCGCCCGGGCCCGGATGAGTCTCTACCGCGTCGTACTGGCCGAGGGACAGCAGCAGGATCTGGTCCGCTTCCTCAGCAAGGACCTGCTCATCGCCCAGTGGCCGGTACTGCGACGGCTGGTGAGTCGGCATCTTCGCACCGTGTGGGAGGAGGCTTTCCCAGAGCTGGTTGCATCACTGAGCGCGGGCTTCGCCCTGCCCCTCGCCGAGCCGACGTGACCGGCAGCGAGCCGGAGTCGGCAATGATCGAGCTCAAGTGACGTTCCCGGAGGCCCTGAGGTTCTGGCCCGCGGCCCAGGAAGCGAGCAGCCGCAAGGCCTCGCGGGCGGGTGAGCCGGGTGGGGCGGTCCAGGCGATCAGCTTTTGGTCGGGATCGGTAGCGGAGGTGAAAGTGTTCCAGTCGAGGGTGATTTCCCCGATGACCGGATGACGCAGTCGCCTGGTTCCGGTGGTCCTGCCGACGACCTGGTGCTCGGTCCACCACTGCGGGAACTGCGCATCGTGTGCCGAGAGCTCGTTCACGGGGACGGTGAGCTTCGGGTCACCCGGACTAACGGGCGCTCTCCATGCGCACCTGAGCGATGGCGACGTGGGCGACTTCTTCCCAGTCCATGTACAGGGTTCGCAGAGCGGGGTCGGTGAACAGCATCCGGATGAAGGTCCGGCGGTCCTCCGGGATGCTCGTGTAGTCGGCGATCAGGGCGGCTGCCAGCCGGTTCCAGGCCAGAACATCGGTACGGCGTCCAGAGACGACCGCGGGGCTCGTGCCGAGGTCGTCGAGGAGGTACTGCAGCTGTGGGTCCACCTTCTGCCGGGCATCGCCGGACGGCAGCTTGTTCTTGGCCGCGAGTTCGAAAAGGTAGGTCCGCCGGTCCGTGTCGAGTCGGAGCACCCGGGCGAGGTCGGCGAGCACTGGAGTGGATGCCTGGAGGCGGCCCTGCTCGATCCGCGCGTAGTACTCGGTGCTGATGGAGGCCAGCAGAGCAACCTCCTCACGGCGCAGACCAGCCACCCGCCGTGTTCAGGTGCAGGTCACGACTCATGTTTCCTAGGGTCGCACAGGGACCAGACCGGGAAGGGGGAAGATCCTTCCCGCGTGGCCGAAGTGGCCGACGCGCAGCAGCGTGGTGACCTCGCCCGGGAGATGGAGCCTGCCGATCTCCTGACCATGGTTCTCGCCGCCGCCCTGGCGTGGTTCTGGGCCGCCGAGGGCGTCGACCCCAGGGAGGCCGGCCAGTCCTGGTCGGCACAGCGGCTGGCCCTGCACCGCGCGGCGGTCGTTGAGGCCGCCCGCCGTATCAGCGAACCCAGGACCGCTGGTGAGTAGCAACGGGAGGCAAACGCGCCCGAAGCTGCCGGCCACGGTCCGCTAGCGCGCCTGAGTGTGCTCGCGTCGCGCTGTGGTGTCGGTGCCGTCCCACTGGTAGCGATCGGTGCCGGGCAGGCCCAGGAACTGCAGGACGCGTTCGACGAACTCGTCCCGCAGTTGCGCGAGTGTCTCCGGCACGTTGTAGTACGTCGGGATCATCGGGTACACGGTGGCTCCCGCCTCCGTGACAGCGACCATGTTGCGCAGGTGGATGAGGTTCAGCGGTGCTTCCCGGAGACAGAGGACGAGTTTGCGCCGTTGCTTCAGCATCACGTCCGCGGCTCGCTCGATGAGGCTCTCGGTCTGGCCGTGAGCGATGCGTCCGAGTACGCCGGCGGCACACGGCAGGATGATCATGGCGTCGGTGGGGTAGCTGCCGCTGGTCACCGGTCCTGACATGTCGGCCGGATCGAGGAAGCGGACTTTCGTCGACGTGGCCTCCAGGGCCTGGACCACCGAGTCCGGATCTTCGCCGGTCTGGAATTCGAAAGCCACCAGCTTGCGCCCGTTGGCCGACACGAGAAGGTTGACGTGGCCGACCCGGTCGTCTCTCTGAAGTGAGGCGAGCAAGGCTTTGGCCACTCCGGTGCCGCCTGCTCCCGTGACAGCAACTGTCACATTCTGCTGGGTCACGTCTGTCCCCTTCCTGACGCATCGGGCTGGCGACCGCACCTTCTCGTGCCTGACGAATGGAGGTCTCGAGGCCGTCGTTGAGGACCGCTGTCCGCGTCGGTCCGACACGCACGCTGATCGGTACCTCGCCAGGTGAGCGCCAAATCCCATGGGTCACTCGGCCGGCGGCTTGTCGTGATGACTCATTCACCCGGGCGGTGGCAGCCGCCGGCCCCGAGCGGAGGGTTCCTCGAGGCCGACGGCCGAGCATGCCGGTCGGGAGACGGCCACCTGGTGGATACCTCCCGCGATCCGCGGCACCCAGGCGTCAGCGCGATGCGGCAGAGCCGGTGTCGCCTGCCGACTCGGATTCGGCGGCGAGGACCTTGGCGCGCACATCTGCCGGGAAGACGCCGTCGAACGTTGCGGGCGGTACGCGTCCGCTTCCCACCGCCGGGAGCAGGGCGTCGTGCACGACGATGGCTCCCCAGCCGTTGTGCAGTTCCTCCTCGGTGAAGCACGGGTACCACGGCATGATCGGTCCGTGCCACTGCTCCTGGCGGAGGGACGGGTGCACCCTGGTGGCCAGTGCCCAGAGCAGATCCGAGTCGTTCGACGGATCCACGTCGTCGTCGAGGACGTAGACGACGGGGGAGAGCCGCCCCACCCGGGTGCCGTTCAGCACCTCGCCGATGCGGTGCACGAAGCGCGCGGTGTCCATCCCCGGCAGCGAGTCGCGCCAGTTCTGCGGGACGGTGATCACCGTCCAGAAGCAGGCTGCACCGAGCGGGAGCCATGCCGTCGTGATCGGCAGCCCCGCCTTCCGCAGGACCGCGACGACCTCTGCGGAGATGCCGGCAGCCGGTGCGACGTGCGAGTCGTCGACAGGCCGGCCGGCGGCGGCCAGCGGCCAGATCGGGTCGTCCCGGTAGGTGATCGCCTCGATGCTGAAAAGCGGCTGCGGCGACGTCTCGGGCAGTGCCCAGCCGTGGAACTCCGCGAACGGACCCTCCACGGCGTCGCGGGTCGCGGACAGGTGTCCCTCGATGACGACCTCGGCGGAGGCCGGCACGTCCAGATCGTTCGTCTCGCACTTCACGACGTCGACCGGCTTGCCCAGCACCGCTCCGAGATACGCGCCCTCGTCGACCTCGGTCGGGACGGTCATTCCGCCGACGACGGCAATGCCCGGGTCGCCTCCCTGCACGAGGGCGTAGGGCATCGGCTCACCGATGGCCTCCCACTCGCGCCAGATCATGCCGAGGTGCTGGCTCGGCAGCACCAGTCCGGTCATGTGCTGGTCGTCGATCTTCATGATTCGGGAGATGGACCAGTTTGTCCATCGGCCGTCCGGCGTCCTGGCGATGATCACGCCCCAGGTGTTGACGTAGGGGCCGCCGTCGTCCTGGTGCACGCGTGGAATGGGGAACCGGTCGAGCCGGGCTTCGTCACCCGTCAGGATGTTCTGCTTGCAGGGCGCCGAGTCGGCTGCCACCCGCCGAGGTGGGAGCAGTTCCTTGGTGCCTGCTTCCCTGAGGTGTTCGACCAGTTCGGCTGCGGTCGTCGTGTGCGGCAGACCGAGAGAGAGGGAGACCCGCGCCAGCGGATGCCCGGGAATGCTCGACAGGGCACCCGGGGCGCCGATCATGCGGAACCCCTCGTCGACTCCGCTGAGGTGCTCGAAGAACGGGGCGGGCCTGCCGTTCTCGGTGGACCGACGGGTGATGGCCGACGCTTCCAGGTTCGGATCGATCACGCGTGAGATCCGTTGAATGTCCCCCAGCTCTTCGAGCGCGGAGATGTAGGACCGGAAGTCATTGATTTCAGACATCAGTTGGTTACGCCTTTCAGTTCGGAGGGGCGCGGCATTCCGTCCCAGCGCTGCGCCGAAGCCACCTGGATATCGAGTTGGTCCAGGACTCGGACAACGACATGCTCAACGAGCTCGTCAATGGATTTCGGACGGCTGTAGAAGGCCGGCATCGGCGGCACGATCCTCGCTCCCATGCGCGAGAGCGCCAGCATGTTCTCGAGATGGATCTCGCTGAGCGGGGTCTCCCTCGGTACGAGCACCAAGGGGCGGCGCTCCTTCAGCGTGACGTCGGCAGCTCGGGGGATGAGACCGTCGGCATATCCGGTTCGGATTCCGGCGAGTGTCTTCATGCTGCACGGCGCGACAATCATTCCGTCCACGCGGAATGAACCTGATGAGATTGCCGCCCCTTGGTCGTTCCACGTATAGGTCACGTCGGCCAGGTCGGTGACTTCGCGGACCGACAGGTCGGTCTCCAGATGGATGGTCGCCCTGGCCCATTGGGACAGAACGAGATGAGTCTCCACATCCGGCTGCTCCCGCAGTCGGCGAAGCAGTTCGACAGCGAAGACGGCGCCGGTCGCTCCGGTCATTCCCAAGATCACACGTCGGGACATGGGGATGCACCTTCCGTACACGGTAAGTCCGTACACGGAACAATGTAGCTGCCGAAACTTCCGATTGCAAACAGTCCGTGTACCGACTGACCGTATACGGAGGTAGCCTGTACTTATGACGACCGGAGCGCGATACGACGGGACGCTGGAAGACGGCATGGCCCACCAGCTGCGACGCGCCTCGCAGGCGGTGAACGCCTCGTGGCAGCTGCGCAGCGGTGACCTCACGCCTCCGCAGTTCGCGGTGCTTCACGTCCTGGACGAGCGCGGCAGCCTCGACCAGAAGACGCTGGGCGCCCTCGCCGCGGTCGACCGGTCGACACTCACTCCCCTTCTCGACCGGCTCGTGGCCCGCGGCCTGATCACCAAGAGCACGGATCCCGGCAACCGCCGCCGGCAACTGGTCTCCCTGACTCCTGCCGGGCACGAACGAGCGGCTCTGGGCCGCCAGCAGGCACAGGAGACAAGCCGCTGGATCGAGGAGCTGCTCGGACCCGAGCGGCTCGCGACCCTGACCCTGCTGCTCAAGGAACTCGGAGACGCAGGCCGCGACCAGCAGCCGTAGTGAGGGAGTCAGGAAAGGGGCGTCGCGTCGTGCCGTCCCTGTCTCCGGGGCCGGGGCGCGGAGCCGATGGTTTCGTGGCGCCTGTTGTCGAGCTGTTCGTGACCCACGGCTCGGTCGGACTCGAGACTACCGGCGCGCCGGCCGCGGGTGACGCGGTCCGCTTCCCCGTGAGCGGTGGCCAGCGGATCAGTGTCCGGCGCCCGCCGCACTTATCGTCCGGGAGATGCGCACGGGCCTCGCGATCTGTCCATGCGAGGAGGCAGCGCCGGGTACCGGTCCGCGCCGTCCAGCGCCGCACGGCCGATGGAGCGCGCATCCCGAGACCGCACGGGATCCCTGCCGCCATCAAGCGATCACCCTCACACCGTTCAGAAGCGAGTGGTACTGGACGATGCCGATGCCGAACCGCCCTGGCTCGACAGTGAGTCGCTGTCCTGCGGGCTGGTCGATGGCCCCCGGCATGGACAAGCAGAAAGACACACGTGCCCTTCAGCCACCGGCCCGGCGCAGCCACTGCTCTTCCTCACCTGGTTCGGGCAGCACACGACCGCCCTCCACAGCGGACCCGGCAGGTCCGTCCTGCAGCACCACCATGGTTTGGCGCTCGTCCAGGCCGGCGATCGCTGAGGACAGCTCCAGAGCCAGTCGCGTCGCCTCCTTCTGCGGATGGCCCCGTCGCACCCAGCCAGTGACGATCAGTGGTGTCGCCGGCTGCCCGCCCGCGAAGACACTGTCTGCAGGCAGCTCGGAGAAGACCACGTCGACGTAGGCCGGTGAAACATGGTTGATATCCAAGTGGATCCGGGTGATCTCGGCTGCCAGCAGGGCCTTCACCTCGCTGGTCAGCGATCCCTGCGCAGCAGTACAGGTGTAGACGGGCATGACGAATCTCCTTTCCTCGACGTGATCCGTAACGCCGCCGACTTGGTTCAGGAAGCCGGCGCCGCAGTCCCGCAGACCGCGAAGCCCTTGCTTCCCCGTCGGGCCGCCCCACCAGTGGTGGCTTCCGGCCGCGGCACGCCGGACTGGTACGGGCGAGTACTGGCCGCCCAGTTCGGCGCTCCCGGGACGCCCCGGCATGGACACCCGCTCGGTACACGCTCTTGGCCGCTGACGACCACTCTTGCGCCGTCCGCCCCCAGTTCGCGCGCGGCACACCCGGTCCTTCAGTCCGAAGTCCATGGCTGCTGTCCCTTGCTTCGTGGGTCGGCGACGGTCGTTCGACGGGGTGCCCTGGCGTGCTCTGAACCAGCGCTACAGCGCGGCCTTCTGGGGCTGGGTGGAGACCACGATGACGGTGGTGGTGTCGGCGTGCAGCGCCGCGTTGAACGCCTTCTCCAGCTCTTCCGCGGTCTCGACCTCGGCGGTGCGGCAGCCGTAGCCGCGGGCCAGGGAGGCGATGTCGATGCCGGGCAGGTCCAGGCCCGGCACGCCCGGGGTCTCCTCCAGTACCGCGAAGGACTTGAGGATGGAGTACTCCCGGTTCCGCATGACCACGTACACGACCGGCAGCTGGTGCTGGGCCGCGGTCCAGATCCCCTGCAGGGAGTACTGGAAGGAACCGTCGCCGATCAGCCCGATCACCGGACGGCTGACCCCGTTGGCGCGGTCGCCCAGAGCAACGCCGACGGCCGCCGGAGTGCCCCAACCGATGCCTCCGCTGGCCGTGGCGAAGAACGATCCGGACCGGATGGTGGGGAGCCACTCGATCTGCTGCGCCATCGTGGAGGTCGACTCGTTCACGATGACCGCGTCGGCGGGCCTGACCCTGCTCAGTGCGGCGTAGACCTCAGGCGGGGACAGCGGGCCGCTGCTGGGGGTCCGCGGGAGCCGCCGGGGCCGCGGCATCGGTGCGGGTGCGGTGCGCGCCGTGCCTTCCTCGACCAGGTCCACCAGCAGTTCGATGGCTGTCCTGGTGTCGCTGAGGAGGCTGTCGCCCATGCGTGCGTACGAGGCGACGGCGGGGTCGGCGGTGATGTGCAGCAGTTCGGTGCCCTCCGGCAGGTACGGCCCGGGCACGTAGGGGTAGTAGCGGAAGACCTCGGCGCCGATCACGATCACGAGGTCGTGTCCGGTCAGCCGGTCGCTGATGGTCTTGACCGACATGCCGAGCGGGCCGCCGAAGAGGGGGTGGTCCTCGGGAAAGGAAGCGCGGTCCAGCAGCGGGGCGCCGTAGACGGCCGCGCGCAGTTTCTCGGCCAGGGCGACCGCCGCGTCCCAGCCGCGGGCGCGGTCCACCTCGGGTCCGAAGACCAGGGCGGGGTTACGGCTCGCGGAGATGCGGTCGGCGAAGCGCCGCAGCCGCTCGGTGTCGGGGGCGACCCGCTCGCTGACGGTGCGTGTCCGGGTGAAGCCGTCCAGGGGCTGGTTCCAGTCGTCCATCGGGATGGAGAGGTAGACCGGTCCCGTCGGGGGCTGGAGCGCGATCGCGTAGGCGCGCAGGAAGGCTTCGGGGACGTCCTGGGCCCGGGCGGGCTCGTACGACCACTTCACCCAGGGCTGGGGCATCGTGGTGGCCTCGCGGTTGCCCAGGTAGGGCTCGCCGATCAGCAGTTCCCGGTGCTGCTGCCCCGAAGTGACGATGAGCGGGGTGTTCCCCCGGTAGGCGGCGACGAGGTTGCCCAGCGCGTTGCCCAGGCCCGCTGAGGAGTGCAGGTTGACCAGCGCCGGGCGGCGCGTGACCTGTGCGAAGGCGTCGGCCATCGCGATGGCCGACGCCTCCTGGAGGGCCAGGACGTACTGGAAGTCCTCGGGGAACTCCTGCAGGAAGGTCTGCTCGGTCGACCCGGGATTCCCGAACACCGTGGTGAGCTGCAGGGAGCGCAGCAGGTCGTAGGTGACGCTGTGGACAGTGGAGTTCTCGGTCATGATGGCGTCCTTCGGCTGTGCGGAGCATCGACGGCGAGACTCAGAACATCGACTGAGCGCGAAACTACGTCGCGGCTCACGGCCTCGTCTTCGGTCGATTGACTGCATGCACGTCAGTCGGTTGCCTCCCTGCCCGACCGCTCCCGGATTGTTCAGTCATCTGACGCATGCGGAACGGCCCCGCCGCGTGGTGAGAATCGGTCGCAGCCAGTTTCGAGCGGCTCGTTCGCACTCAGGACCTTCACGATGTGTGGGTAGTTCCGCTCGAAGTGATCGCGTGCGGAGGCGGTGGATACCCATGCCACGGAGAATGATCGTGGGGATGACGGGGGTGACCGGAGCCGTGTTCGGTGTCGAATTGTTGCGCCGACTGCGGCAGCAGCCGGATGTGGAGACCCATCTGGTGTTGTCCCCGTGGGCCAGGTCGACCGTGCGACGGGAGACCGGATTGTCGGCGCACGAGGTCATCGACCTCGCGGACGCGACGTACGCGTGGAACGACCAGGGCGCGCCGATCTCGTCGGGGTCGTTCCGGGGAGACGCCATGGTCATCGCGCCGTGCAGCCTGAAGACGCTGGCCGGAATATGCACCGGCTGTGCCGAGGGGCTCATTTCCCGTGCGGCCGACGTGACGCTGAAGGCCGGGCGCCGATTGGTACTCGTGGCACGGGACCCGCTCAGCGAGAGTCACCTGGACAACATGCTGGCGCTCACGCGTATGGGGGCTCGGATCGTCCCGCCGATGCCGGCCTGCTACTACCGTCCCGAGACGATCGGGGATCCGGTCAGCCATGTCGTCGTCCGCGTCCTGGACCAGTTGGACATTCACGTGCCGTCGGCACAGTGCTGGAACGGCATGTCCCACTCGCCGGCGCTGTAGGGAACCAGCACCGATGTCCGCGATTACCGACCTCCGGACCCACCTTTGTGAACTCGAAGCGCTCGGGACACCCGCCACGGCCTCGCCTACGAGCGCGGCTCACCAAGCCACCGCTTCCGCCGCCGCGGGTGGACGCCGCCTCCCCGCCCTGCAAACACGACACCCGACCCGCGGACCGGCTCGTGGCCGACGAAGCCGTCGTACCGGAGGTGTAGGCCGCGCGCGTCTACGACTGGAATTGACCCTCGGAATGGGCTTCGTGGGCGCCGGCTTCCAGTGCGGCGCGCAGCGCGGCGCGGGTGGTGATGCCGAGTTTCGGGAAGATCCGGTGCAGGTGGGAGCCGACCGTGCGGTGGGACAGGAACAGACGGGCGCCGATCTCCTTATTGGTGAGCCCGGTGGCGGCCAGTTCGGCGATCTGCCGTTCCTGGGCGGTCAGTTCGGGTGCCGCCGGGTCGGAACGCGCAGCGGCTACGCCGGTGGCGCGCAGTTCGTTGCGGGCGCGCTGCACCATCGCTCGCGCGCCGATCCGGTCGAAGGTCTCCATGGCGGCACGCAGCTGGATACGTGCGCGGGCGGTGTCCCGGGTGCGGCGCAGCCACTGTCCGTAGGCGAACTGGATACGTGCCTGCTCCCAGGGATAGCGGGCGGCTTCGGGCAGGGCCAGGGCCGCCTCGAACAGGGCGCCGGCCTTGTCGTCGTCCGCGGCCACGGCCGCGGCTCCGGCCGTGATGATCGCGATGCGCGTGCCGATGCGGTGGAGCCCGGCCTGCTGGGCGGCGACGACGTGTGCGCGGGCCTCCTCGCGGCGGCCGGTACGCATCGCCGCCTCGACCAGGTCGAGCACCACCCACCGGTTGGGGATGTCTGCGCTGGGGGCGCTGGGCGGGTCGATCTGCGCCACCTGGGTGTGGGCTTCCTCGAAGTCGCCTTGGCCCATGGCCGCGAGATGGCCGGCCGAGCGGGCGTACCCCATGGTGACGCCCATGCCCCGGGGCGCCGCCCAGGTGGTGGTCTCCTTGCTGCGGGCGCGGGCCAGGTCCACATCGCCGCGCAGCGCGGCACCGGAGGCCAGCACGGCCCGGATCTGCCGCTCCCAGAACGAGTAGCCATAGCCCGTCGCCAACTCCAGCCCCTGCTGCGCGAGGTTCTCGGCCTCGTCCCACCGGCCGTGTACGTAGGAGTCCTGGCAGAGCAGCATCAGCGCGGGCACCACCATGGCGATGGCGCCGCCGTCGCGTTCCCGCTCGATCATGCCGCGGACCGCGTAGCGGTAGTCGGACAGGGTGTCCATCGCGACCGCGGCGAAGGCCAGCGGAATCACTTCCCAGGGCGCAGCGGCCCGCGGGAGCGCGGCGAAGGCGCGGGCCAGGCCCTCCCGGATGGCGTCCGAGGCCCGGGTGGGATCGACGTACGCGTCGTAACACAGCTGGAACGGGACGACCTGCTCGGGCTCGAAGCGGACCATGGCCTTCCTGAGCAGCTCCCACGGCTCCGGCCGCAGGGCGTAGAGGCTGACCAGCAGCAGCGCGTAGAGGATGCCGTACCTGTCCCAGGATTCCGGCCCGGCATCCTCGCCGGCGTCGAGCGCCCGGGTCAGCAGCCGGTACGCGGCGGAAACGTCGCCTTCGTCGTTCGTGAGCAGGTGGGCGGTGGCGGCGAAAACCAGCGCATCCGGGCTCTGCGGGGTCTGCCCGGCGTCCGCCAGCAGCCAGGTGACCTGGTCGAGCTGTCCGGCCATGGTGGCGAGGTGGGCGGCCTCGACCAGGCGCCGGGAGCGGTCTCCGGGGTGCGGGCTGAGTTCAGCCGCGCGCACCAGGGTGGCCACCGCGGTCGAGGCACGGCCGCGGTGCCGCGCGAGCATGGCCGCCTTGTCCAGCGCCCGGGCCACCGTCTCGTCGGGTCCGGTGCTGGCCGCGGCCAGATGGCACGCCTGGCGCTCGGGGTCGAAGGCCAGGGCCTCGGCGAGTGCCCGGTGCGCGGCCCGGCGCTCGCCCGGCGGGGCCAGGTACACAACCGCCGAGCGGGTCAGCGGATGGCTG
Organism: Streptomyces sp. NPDC001851; assembly: GCF_040297165.1. Taxonomy (NCBI): domain Bacteria; kingdom Bacillati; phylum Actinomycetota; class Actinomycetes; order Kitasatosporales; family Streptomycetaceae; genus Streptomyces; species Streptomyces sp. NPDC001851. Next base: position 30,154 of record NZ_JBEOYR010000040.1, read on the forward strand.
AAGGTGACCTGTCCGGAGGCGGTGTCGGCGTGGACCAGCCGGGCCCGCTGTGCCGGGGCCAGGTCGTCCAGGTCCAGCGAGCATCGGGTCGTGACCCTGATGGTGTCCAGGTCGTCGTCGGCCGCCAGTGCGGCGAGCAGGAGTGCCTTTCTGGTCGCGCCGGGCAGCTGGTCGAGCTCGGGGGCGAAGGTGTCCAGCAGCCGCTCGGACAGGGGCAGCACGCTGGGCACCGGCTGTGCGCCGGAGCGCTGCCGGTCGTTCAGAGTCGTCGGTAGCTCTTGGAGGGCCAGCGGGTTACCCGCGGCCTGGGCCAGCAGCCGGCGCCGCACGGTCGGCGCCAGGCCCGGCCACCGGGCCTCCACAAGCTCCGCCGCCGACTGGTCGTCCAGGGGCGGCACCGTCCGTTCCGGCAGCCCCACCTGGTGGAGAAGCCCTTTCAGCCCGGTACGGGCGGCGGCCAGCAGGGCCACAGGGGCTTGGCCCAGCCGACGCATGGCGAAGGCCAGTACCGTGGCGCTGGCCGGGTCGATCCACGGTGCGTCATCGGCCACCAGCAGCAGCGGGCATTCGTCGGCGGCAGCGCCGAGCAGGGAGAGTACGGCTGTGCCGGCGGTCAGCGGGTCCGGGAGAGCTGCCGGCGTCAGGTCGAAGAGCCGGCAGAGGACATCGCGCTGCGGGCCGGGCAGGAGATCGGCGTCCGCGCGCAGTGGGTAGAGCATCTGGTGGATCATGGCGAAACTGATCCCGGCCTCGAACTGCGCGCCGCAGGCGCGCAGCACACGCCTGCCGGCGGCACTCGCCCGGGCCGCGGCGACGTCGAGCAGCGCGGTCTTCCCGACCCCTGGGTCACCACGCAGCAGCAACCTGCGGCCGACGGGGCCGTACCCGGTGCGATCCTGATCGGCGAACAGCGAGTCGATCAGCACCAGCTCGTCCGCGCGCCCCACGAGACCGCCGAAGTCGCAACCGGCGGGCTGCGCGGGATACCTCCGGCTCTCGGAAGTCGCCACAGTGGTGAGGATAGGTTCCGCTCGTAGCACGGCACAACGCCGACCGCGCGCGTACCGCCCACCTTACGGGGTGTGCTCAGGCCGATGGCGTGCTTGTTTTCACCGCTGTACGGCGCTTGCGGCGAAGGGCGGCCATACGGTCTCGGTGCTTCCCCGGCGACCGCCCTAGCGTGAACCCGCTCGATTCGCGGTCTTGACCGCGGAGACTCTAGAAGCCTTTGCGTACGCCGCCGTCGACCGACAGCATCACGCCCGTGAGGTACGACGCTGCGGGCGAGAGCAGGAAGGCGGCGCTGCGGCCGAACTCGTCCGGGGTTCCGTAGCGGCGCAGGGGGACGCCGGCGGCGGCGCCTTCGCGGGCGGCGTCGGCGTCACCGTGCCGTGCGTCGAGTTCGCGTACCCGGTCGGTCTCGATGTGGGCGGGCACGAGGCCGACGACGCGGATGCCTCGGGGGCCCAGCTCGTTGGCGAGGTTCTTCGCGTAGCCGGCCAGGCCCGGCCGCAGGGCGTTGGAGATCGCGAGGCCGGGAATGGGCTCGTACACGGAGCTGGAGAGGACGAAGCCGATGGCACCTCCCTCGCCCAGCTCGGCGGCGACGGCGCGGGAGAGCCGCACCGCGCCGAGGAAGACCGACTCGAAGGAGGCGCGCCACTGGTCGTCGTCGATGGTGTCCGAGGTGCCTGCCGGGGGCCCGCCGACGCTGATGAGCACTCCGTCCAGGCGCTTGAACGCGTCACGGGCCGCGGCGATCAGCCGCTCCGGAGTGTCGGCGTCGGCGTTGTCGGCCACGACGCCGACTGCCTGCCCTGGGCCGCCGAGGTCCGCCTGTGCGGCGGCGACCGACTTCTCGTCGCGGCCGCTGACGACCACCCGCGCGCCGTCCGCCACCAGTTCGCGCGCGGCGGCCATGCCCAGCCCGCGGGTGCCGCCGGTGACTATGTACACCCGGTCCTTCAGTCCGAAGTCCATGTTTGTTGTCCTCTCTCCGCTGTTCCTTCTTCGACCGCCCGATCCGCGCGGCCTACAACATCGCCTTCTGGGGCTGCGTGGCGACGACGATGACGGTGGTGGTGCCGGCGGTCAGGGCCGACTTGAACTCGCGCTCCAGGTCCTCGGTGGTATCCACGTCGACCGCGCGGCATCCGAAGCCGCGGGCGACGGAGGCGATGTCGAGCCCGGGCAGGTCGAGCCCGGGCACCCCGGGGGTCTCCTCCAGCACGGCGAACGACTTGAGGATGGAGTACTCCTGGTTGCGCATGACGACGTAGACGATCGGGAGGTTGTGCTGGGCGGCCGTGTAGATGGCCTGCACGGAGTACTGGAAGGAGCCGTCGCCGATCAGGCCGATCACCGGCCGTTCGGCGCCCCTGTCCCAGTCGCCGAGCGCGACGCCCACGGCGGCCGGGGTGCCCCAGCCGATGCCTCCGCTGGCCGTGGCGAAGAACGATCCGGTCCGGTTGGTGGGGAGCCACTCGATCTGCTGCGCCATCGTGGAGGTCGACTCGTTGACGATGACCGCGTCGGCCGGCCGGACCCTGCTGAGGGTGGCGTACACCTCCGGCGGGGTGAGCGGGGTGTTCGGCGCCTGGGGGAGCTCGCGGGGCCGCGGCATCGGTTCCGGCGCGGTCCGCGCCGAACCCTCAGCGACCATGTCCAGGAGCAGCTCGATCGCCGTCTTGGGATCGCCCAGGAGGCTGTCGCCGACGCGCGCCCCCGCGGCCACCGCCGGGTTGCCGGTGATCTGCAGCAGCTCCGTGCCCTCCGGCAGGTACGGCCCGGGCACGTAGGGGTAGTAGCGGAACACCTCCGCGCCGATCACGACCACCAGGTCGTGGCCCGTCAACCGATCGCTGATGGTCTTGACCGACATGCCGAGCGGGCCGCCGAAGAGGGGGTGGTCCTCGGGGAAGGAAGCCCGGTCCAGCAGCGGGGCGCCGTAGACGGCCGCGCGCAGCTTCTCCGCCAGCGCGACGGCCGCGTCCCAGCCACCGGCCCGGTCCACCTCCGGACCGAAGACCAGCGCGGGACGACGGCTGGCCGAGATGCGATCGGCGAACATGCGCAGCCGAGCGGTGTCGGGGGCGACGCGGTCGCTGACCGTCCGCACCCGGGTGAAGCCGGACAGGGGCCGCTTCCAGTCGTCCATCGGAATCGACAGGTACACCGGGCCCGTCGGCGGCTGCAGCGCCTCCGCGTAGGCCCGCATGAAGGCTTCGGGTACATCTTCGGCGCGAGCGGGTTCGTACGACCATTTCACCCACGGCTTGGGCAGCGTGACGGCCTCTCGGTTGCCGAGATACGGGTCGCCGATCACCAGCTCCCGGTGCTGCTGGCCGGAGGTGATGATCAGGGGTGTGTTGCCGTGGTAGGCCGCCACCAGGTTGCCCACCGCGTTTCCCATCCCGGCCGAGGAGTGCAGGTTGACCAGCGCGGGTCGGCCGGTGACTTGGGCGAAGGTGTCGGCCATCGCGATGACGGAAGCCTCCTGCAGTGCCAGGACGTAGGTGAAGTCCTCGGGGAATTCCTGCAGGAACGGCTGCTCGGTGGAACCGGGGTTACCGAAGACCGTGGTGAGTTTCAGGGTTCGCAGCAGGTCGTAGGTCACGCTGCGGACGGTGGACTTCTCAGTCATGGTTGCCATCGACTCCTTGCTGGGGCTGGGTTTCTGGTGCGACGGGTCTGGTGGAGGGGTGCGCGCTATTCCATGCGGTGCCGAGTGCCGTCTTCGGCGTCGTGGGGTGCCGGAAGCGTGCGCCAATCCGATCCTGCTGCACAAATAGGTACTTGTCATGACATATAAACCGTCCGGTGACGAGCCTGATGGGGGGCTGGGCCCAGGTCGCTGAGGACGTGGACCATGGCCGACCACTCGGTGAGCGAGGTACCGCCGATGCGTCCGTCCCGCGATTGGTCGGCGGCTGTCAGGTGAGGCGGCGGAGGGCCTCGGGAGCGAGGTCGGCGAGGGTGGGATAGCCGTCGACAGCCATGATCAGGTCTGCTTCGGCGAGCAGGGACCTCAGGACGTGGACGACGCCGGCCTCGCCGCCGTAGGCGAGGCCGTACGCGTAGGGGCGGCCAATGCCGACGGCGGAGGCGCCCAGGGCGATGGCCTTGATGATGTCGGCTCCCGTGCGGACACCGGAGTCGAACAGGACGGGAGTGCCGTCGGCGGCCTGGACCACGCTGGGCAGGACGTCGAGGGCGGGCAGGCCGCCGTTGGCCTGGCGGCCGCCGTGGTTGGAGCAGTAGATGCCGTCCACGCCGCCGTCCTTGGCGCGGCGGACGTCGTCGGGGTGGCAGATGCCCTTCAGGATCAGCGGCAGGTCGGTGATCGAGCGCAGCCAGGACAGGTCGTCCCAGGTGAGCGGGTTGCCGAAGATCCGCACCCATTCGGCGACCGCGGCCGCCGGGTCGTCCTCCGGGCTGCGGGCGAGGCGGGCGCGGAAGACGGGGTCGCTGGTGTAGTTGGTCAGGCAGTTCCCGCGCAGCTGGGGGAAGTTGCTGACGGCGAGGTCGCGGGGGCGCCAGCCGGTGATCCAGGTGTCCAGGGTGACCACGATGCCCTTGAAGCCGGCCTTCTCGGCCCGGTGCACCAGGCTCTCGGCCAGCTCCCGGTCGGTGGGCGTGTAGAGCTGGAAGAAGCCCGGGGTGGCGCCGAACTCGGCGGCGACCTCCTCCAGTGGATCGACGGTCAGGGTGGAGGCGACCATCGGCACGCCGGTGCGGGCGGCGGCACGGGCCGTGGCGAGATCGCCGTGGCCGTCCTGCGCGCACAGCCCGATCACGCCGACCGGGGCCATGAACAGCGGTGAGGGCAGGCGCATCCCGAACAGGTCGACGGACAGATCCCGGTCCGTGGCCCCCACTATCATCCGCGGGACGAGGCCCCAGCGTTCGAACGCGGTGACGTTGGCCCGCTGGGTGCGCTCGTCGCCGGCTCCGGCCATGACGTAGGAGCGCACGGAGGCGGGCATCGCGGCCTGAGCCAGCGGCTCCAGCTCGTCGTAGGTCATCGGGAAGCGCGGCACCACCCCGCGCAGCCCGTCCATGTAGATCTCGTCCTGATAGTCGCCGTACGCCATGGTCCGGCCCTCCTCACGCTCGACAGGTGCGGGCCCCTGAAGTCCACAATGGGAGAGTGACGCGTGAAAGCCGCCAAACGCAGGATTCTGCCTCGCGGGAGGGGACCATGCAGGATGATGCACCAGCGCTGCTGACAGAGGACGACCTGGCACTGATCAACGCCCTGCAGCTGCAGCCGCGGGCCTCATGGACCGAGCTCGGGCGTGCCCTGGAGGTCGACCCGGTCACCGTCGCCCGCCGCTTCGGCCGCCTGTCCGAGCAGGGCGCCGCCTGGGTGGGATTCTCACCCGGCCCACGCCTGTTCGAGCAGATCTGCGTGGCCTTCGTCGTGATCGACTGCGCTCCCGGCGCCACCACCGGGGTCGCCCAGGCACTGAGCGCCCACCCCCACATGCTCACGATCGAGCGCGCGGCCGCCGGCCACGACATCCTCGCCATCGCCGCCACCCGCGACCTGCCGGCCCTCTCCCGCTACACCCTCGACCTGCTCCCGCACCTTCCCGGCATCACCGCCGTGGAAGTCCGGATCGTCACCCACATGTTCACCGAGGGCGGCCGGTGGCGCATCGCCGCCCTGGACCCCGCCCAGCGTGCCCAGCTGACCGGCCCGCCCCCGGCCCAGACCCCTGTCGCCCCGGGCGAGATCACGCCCTTCGACCGCGCCCTCATCACCCGGCTCGCCCACGACGGCCGCGCGCCCTATCAGACTCTGGCGAGCGACCTCGGCGTCAGCCTCAACACCGCAAAACGCCGCACCGAACAGCTCACCCGACGCGGCCTGCTGCGGTTCCGCTGCGACTTCGCCCGCCCCCTCGGTGGCTGGCCCGTCGCGGCCACCCTCTGGGCCAGAGTCCCGCCCGCCGATCTCCCCGAGATCGGCCACGCCCTCGTCCGTCTGCCCGAGACCCGTAACTGCGCCGCCGTCAGCGGCCCTCACAACCTCATCCTCCAGGCCAGCCTGCACTCCCTCAGCGACGTCCTGCGCCTGGAGACCCAGCTCGCCACCGCCCACCCGAGCCTCGACATCGTCGACCGCGTCATCGCCCTTCGCCAGGACAAGCTGATGGGGCGCCTCCTGGACCCCCACGGCCGCTCCGTCGGTATCGTCCCGCCCGACTTCTGGTCGGAGCCGGAGAGGTGACTCACACGGTGCCCCGAGCCGCCGACTCCTCCACGTTCGTCAGGGCCCAGCGAGCCTACGGGCATGTCGCGCTGAAAGCGCCAACAGGGCGAGGGATTTGACCCAACCAGTTCGCTGCGGGAGTAGATGCGGAGCTTCGAGTGGACGTGCGTGAGGTGGTATTGGACGGCACCCGGCTCACTGGGACAGCAGAAGACAATGAGCGACCTGGTCTCGGATGCCCTCGAAGCCCATGGCGGCGTGGAGCGGTGGCGGCCACGCGCCGAGGGCTCCGTCGTGACCGCCCCAGCTGCCCAGTATCTGTACGACTTCGCGGAAGCGTCCTCTGACATCTACGCGACCCGCGCCGCGAGGACTCGGCTTCAGGGACTGAGCAGGCCGGGGTTCTCACGGACGTATTCAGTGACCCCGGTCGGAGGCCGTCCGATGACCTGCTCGACGCCGTCCGCCCTGCGGTCGTATCGGTTCTCCGCGTGAAGGCGAGCCATGGTGGAGATGTGCTGGAAGACGTGGTCCGGCAGCCCCAGCGGTCTGAGGTCGTCGTCGATCCATTCCTGCAGGCCGACGTCGGTGTAACTGACCGGCTGGCCCAGAGCTGTGGAAACCTCCTCCGCCATGGCGGAGATGTCCTCCGAGCGGGGGCCGGTCAGCTCATAGACGCGGCCGGTGTGCGGGGCCGGATCGGCCAGGATCTCTGCCACGACCGCGGCGACGTCCCCGGCTGCCACGGGGGAGGTTTTCGCCTGGCCGAAGGGCAGTCTGATGCTTCCGTCCTTCGCGATCGAGGAGAAGCCGACACGGAACAGCGGGTTCTCCATGAACACGGTGGGCCTGATCTGGACGACGGGCAGGCCTGACCAGCCGAGGACCTGCTCCACCAGCCAGTGGTGCCGCTGCTGCACAGACTCTGAGGTGCTGGTGAGGTCCATCTCGGAGACGGTCAGCTGCGACATGTTCACGAGCGCTTCCAGGCGCCCGTACGCACGCGCGACGGCCGCCACCGTCATGGCAGCCTCCAGATACTGCGCCGATACGCCCATGCCGAAGTACATCCGCCCGCAACCGGAGAGGGCGTCAGCCACATCGCCCGCACGCGTGAGGTCTCCGACGACGACCTCGGCACCCGTCGCACGCAGCGCCTCCGCCCGTTCGTCGTCGCGACGCACCATGGCCCGCACGGGCAGGTCCCGTTGCCGGAGAATTTCGACCACGGTTCGGCCGACGGCGCCGACGCTACCCGCCGCGCCCGTCACCAGTATGGGCAGCAAACTGCCTTCCGGGGGGCGGTCCATACGAGCAGCGTGCGGTGCACGTCGCCGGGGCGCAACCGGAGCTCGATGAGCCGATACGCCCGGTGGCAGTGGGTCGCGTAGCCCGTGACACGGACGCGAGCCGGTCACCGCTCGGCAGATGCGCGCCGTGGGCCCGGGGTGTCCCATCCGAAACAGCTACCAAGGGCGTACGAGGACGGTGCCGACCTTGCCGGGCCCTACTGCGTGTTCGACGGCGTCGGTCAGTGCGCCGAGGCCGTACGTGGCGGCCACTTTGAACTGGTCCTTGAACGTCAGCGCGATCAGCTTCGCGGTGGCGACGTCGGATGCCCGCCTCTCGGCGGAGACCTCGGACAGCCACCGGCCGATGTTCTTGCCCTGCAGCGTCAGCGATTTGTGCAGCAGCTTCGACGCGTGCACCGAGATCGGCTCCGAACGTTCGGGAACCGCTTGCGTAGCTTGGCGGCGCCTCGGTCGCTGCGGACGACGTTGATGAGGCCGAGGCCGTGGAGTTCGCCGAACGATTTACTGTCCCGACGTGACCCGTCGTGGTGGTGGTTCAGTTGGGTGGTGTACGGGTGATGGATCGGTTCCGGATGGGTGTACTGACGGGCGGTCGGGCAGCGCGGCGTTGTCTGGTCGCGCTCACTTGCCAGATGGCGAGGAGCAGCAGCGTGCCGGTTTCAGCGAGGAGGCTGAGGACGGCTTGTGGTGCCGGTTGCAGACCGCGCTCGGTGAATCCGAACACGCCAACGGTGCGCGAAGCGGTGAAGCCGCCGAGGGCGCCGAGCGCGACGCCTGCCTCGGAGACCCTCAGCAGCGGGGGTGGTGTCCCGATCAGCAGCAGGGCAGCGAGGGCGAAGGATGCGCTGGCCTGGAGCAGGAACAGGGGGCCGATGATGTGGATGAAGCGGTACCCGTCAATGTAGAGCTGGGCGTGGATGTATCCGCCGGCGGCGAGGGTTGCGGCGGTCGCCGCCCGCAGGGTAGGGACGAGGAATCTTTGGGTGTTCATGCCAGCCTCCGGTCCTTGATGGCCAGTTCGCGGTCGCCTTGGCGGTAGCCGACGCTGCGGATGCCGAGTGCGTCCTTGAGCTGCCGGGCAGGGACGACCTGGGGCGTGGGGGCGGGGGCGCGGCCCGGTTTGGGCAGGGGGTAGGCGGTGGTGGTGGCGGAGTGGAAGGTGATGTTGCCCTCTGTCTTGGTGAACAGTTGGTGGACGTGCCCGTTGAGACAGGTGACAGAGGAGAAGCGGCGCAGGAGGGCGATGACTTTGAGGGCGTCGTCGGTGCTCCAGCCCCACTTCGGGTACATGGCGAACAGCGGGATGTGGCTGAAGACCACGATGGGGGTGTCCGATGGCAGTCCCGCCAGGTCTTTGCGTACGAAGTCGATCTGCGCGTTGCCGAGGTGCCCGAGTTTCTCCAGGCTCAGGGTGTTGACCAGGGCGATGAAGTGCACACCGTGGGTGTCGAAGCTGTACCAGCCGTCGCCGAGCGTGCCCATGCCGAAGGTCCGCCGGTAGGCGCGGCCTGCATCGCCGATGGAGTCGTGTTCGCCCGGTACGGTGAAGACGCGGTCTGTCTTCATTCCGGTCATCATCTGCTTGACCTGGTTGAACTGCCCGGCCGTGGACAGGTGGGTCAGGTCGCCGCTGTGCATGACGAAGTCCGGTCTGAATCCGAGTGAGTTGACCTGGTTGATCGCTTCGGTGAATGAGCCGGCAACGTCCGTGTTCGCCGGGCCCTGGAACCCGATATGGCTGTCGGAGACCTGCACGAACCGCAGCGCGCCGCTTCCCGCTGCGACGGCCCCGGCGGCAGCCCCGGCGTTGGTGTCCCGGGAGTCCGCGATGTGGCTGATCACCTCTCCGCTGGCCACGGTCAGCACCACCGCGCCGCCGAACCATCCGGCGTGACGCATGAGTTGACGCCGGGTCATACCGTGTTCGGTTTCATGCTGGCCGGCGTCGTCGGCCGGTGCTCCGTCGTGACGGTCGTAGTAGTCGGTCATTGGGTCACCTCCACGGTGGCGGTCATGAACGGATGGATGGTGCAGATGTAGGCGTAGGTGCCGGGCTTGGTGAACGTGTAGCTGTAGGTGGCGTGGGTGGCCAGGGCGGCCGAGCGCAGGGGGCCACCCGATGCGGCGCTGGTGACGGTGTGGGCGTCGGTGTCCTGGTTGGTCCAGGTCACCGTCGTGCCCGCTTTGACCTGCAACGTGGCCGGAGAGAATGCGAAGTTCTTGATCGCGACGGCATTCCCGGTCACCGGCGCGGCCGCCGCGCCCGTGCTCGAGGTACTCATGGGCATGCTCATGCTGGGCATCGGGGAGGCGCCGGGAGCGGAGCCCGCCGCTTTCCCCGACCCCGTGGCACCGGGCATCCCGGGGGTCTGGTGCTGACCCGGACCGGGCGTGATGACGCCGGCTCCGGAGGACGAGGGATGCGACGACGGGCCGCATGAGCTGAGGAGCCCCAGCGCACCGGCGGTGGCGATGGTGGCGACGGCCAGCCCGGCCGCAGCACGGGATCGCCGAGTTGGTGGGCGAAGGTTCACGTACATGGTGTGCGTTCCTCACTGATCAGGCGGAGACGGGAACTGCGCCGGCTCGGGCGCACGCAACCGCAGGGATGTGGTGGATGCCGCGTTCACGGGCACGCGTCCCTCACGGACCCGGCGAGCGAGCCTGAGTGCCCCCCGTGCCGGCTGCCCGCCTCGAGGTGCTCCGCGCTGCGCATCCGCCCTGCCGCGCCACGAGGATGAAGGCGACACGCGGCAGTTCGCCCGAGCAGGCAGCCGCGAGCGACTCGGGGCAGGTCGGCGTCGCCCATACGGGTGATGGGCACACTGGCCCGGATGGAGTTCTGCCCCGGTCGCCGCTCAGCCGCCGATCACTGTGCGTAGCGCCATCGGCGTGGTGTGTGCTGGACATCGGTCGGGGCTGCAGAGTGGCACCGGCTTCGATGCACGGGGGCGGGGGAGCCGGGCCGGGCGAGAGCGCGTGCGTCGCGTGGTGCATTTCGGTCACCCCTGTTCCACCCCTTGCCGCAGGGGAAGCGATGAGGAGTTGCGCGTAAGCCGGTTCTTGTTCGCCTCCACGGACGGCATGGCTGCAGCGGTTCGATTGATACGCACCTTTTGTGGGACTTCATGGGATCGCTGCAGTTCAGCCGGTCCGGACCCGCGCATGCTTGACCATGGCGAGGTCGTAACGCCGCAAGGGCGTACCACCTGCAGCACTCACAGTGCGTGACCCGTGCCGAGCTGTTCGTGCAGGACAAAGCGGCGCATATGCCTGATGATCGTGGTATGCCCTGGAGTTCCCGAAAACGTGGTTCAAGGACCGATCCGGATCGCTCCGCGCACCGTGTCTCTGATAGAGGGACCCTTTCGACCGCGGATGAGGAACTGCTGCGCACGCTGTACACGGAGCACTCAGGAGCCCTGTTCCACTACGTGCTGCGACTGACCTCAGGAGACTGGCAATGGGCAGAGGACGTGGTACAGGAGACACTGCTGCGAGCGTGGCAGCATCCCGCCGCGTTCGACCCCGCACGCGGTCCGGCCCGGGCATGGCTGTGTACGGTCGCTCGACACCTGGTCATCGACGCCCACCGGGCCCGGCAGTCCAGGCCGGCCGAGGCCGGCGGCGATGTGCTGGAGCGAGCCGCCGAGCAGAAGCCGGGCAAGGACGAGATCGAGCAGGCACTGCAGAGCTGGGCGGTTGCCGAAGCCGTCCGGTCACTGTCCCCGGACCACCGCGCCGTCCTGCTGGAGACCTACTATCGGGGCCGGACCATGGCGGAGGCCGCACAGGTGCTGGGCGTCCCGCTGGGCACAGTGAAGTCGCGGACGTACTACGCCCTGCACGCCCTGCGGCTGGCGCTGCAGGAACGGGGGATCGAGCCATGACCGTGGCGGGCAGGAGGCGGCGACCATGAGTGCGGAGCACGACGCCCTCCGGCTGACGCTGGGAGGTTACGTCTTGGGCACGCTGCCCTCGGCGGAAATGGAACAGGTGCGCATCCACCTCGCGGCATGCACCGAATGCCGGGCCGAACACGCCCAGCTGGCGGGATTGCCTGCGCTGCTGGCGACGGTGACCGAAGCCGAAGCCTCGGGCCAGACGGTGCTGGCGGCCGAAACGGATTTGACCGACCGACTGATGGTACGGGCAGCCGAAAGCGCGCAGGGCTCCCCGCTGCCCGAACGGCCCGCCGCGCCCGCGGTGTCGAAGACCCCAGAGGGGGGTGTGCTGGAGAGGCTGCTCCAGCAGGCTGCGGCCAGGCGCCGCAGGTCTTGGCGTCTGCAACTGGCCGGCGCTGCGGTCTCGCTGACGTTCATCGCGGCAGCGGCCGGTGGCACATGGCTGGCGGCCATCGGATCCGTGGGCAGTCAGGCGAGGCCGCCCGGGCCGACCGCGCCGACCGTCTGGCGCACCTTCTCCGGGAGCGATCCCGCCACCGGCGTCTCCGCCTCGGTGAAGGTCTCGCCCTCTGCCTGGGGCAGTGTCCTGCAGATCTCCGCAGGAGGGGCACCCGCCGGAATCACCTGTCGGCTGCAGGCGGTCGGGCCCGGCGGGGCCAGGACGGACGGCGCTACCTGGCGGGCAGGCGAGTACCCTCCCGGCACCACGATCCCAGGAGCGGTCGCCATGGCTCCGGGAGCCATCGAGCACTTCGAGATCCTCGCGGGCAACGGTCAGAAGCTGGTCACCATCCGAGCGTGAGGCCAGACCATGGCGGTCATGTCACTGGGCGGCCGGTCGCCCAGTGGCATGACGGCAGCAGCAGGGCGTGAGGATTGGTGGCACAAGAGGCCAAGACGACGTCGCCTTCGAAAGGCCGGGCGCTCCGCGGCGAGGGACCCCGATCATTCGACAAGCACCGGGCCGCCTCAAGACCGGTGGACCGAGCTGGAGGGGCGCGCACAGGACGTCCAGCTGATGGCCATGGAAGAGGTTTCTGCCCGTGACACCGGCTGGACGGGCACGCTCGTGATCACCGTAGCCCCTCGATCCCGCCGCGCCGCGTGGCTCCGGGATCGGCGGGACCGTCCGACAAGGCTCGCGGCCGATGAGTGTGGCGGCTTCGGAGGCCGCCACCGGCACCTGTATGACCGAGGGGCTGAGCGGCAGCCAGCGCGCGGAGGCGGCTGATGGTCGAGTCGGCCGCCGCCAGCCGGGAAGGATCACCCCGGCCAGGTTGATCAAGGTGAAGCCCGTCCGGGTACGCGACCAGCAGGTCGAGGGTCGAGGGGTGGGTTGAAGCAGCCATCCGATCGATCTGTCCGCGGTGGTGCCACACATCGCGGGGCCGGTCAGCTGCGGCGGCTGCTTCCCCTGCACGACATGTCTCGGGCGGCTGTGTCGGTACCCGGGCAGTTCTGCAGCTCGGTCGTGGGGCTCTGACCTGCTTCCCTCACGCGACCTCCCCAGGGGGCCGGTCGGCCATCCCGCGCCGGGCCCCGCGGGTGCCGGCCGCGTACACGGGCGGGCACGGCTGTGCGAAAGGGGGCGGCGGCATACATCTCCGCTTCCGCCGGAGGAGGTGAAAAGCGGCACCCTGGCCCTTCCCGCGACGCGCCGACGGTTTCCGGGCCCTGGTCACTCTCGCCCCCGCTCCGTCGAACCAGCCCAGTCCGCAGCTGACTTCATGCATGAGCGGGCCGACGGGGCGCGCACGACTCTTCTTTTCCCGAAGTCCGTACAACCCGGAGAAGAGGATCCATCACCTCTGCACGCGGCGGACCGCGATCCGGCCGAAATGTAGGCACGGACGTCCGTCCCAGGTCTACGGTGCGACGCTTCCACGGGGTCGTCCGGAAGACCACCGGCGAGGGGGCCGAACTGCCGGTGCCCAGTCCGGCCGCGCAACAGCCAGCTCTGGACAGAGGCAGCTGAGCCCAGACAGGCGCCGACATTGACATGACGCGCAGGAATCGGAACAAAAAAGGCAAATAGCTCGAACCATCCGACATGTGTCGTCCGTGGAACTGATTGAGCGCGCCCACGCAGGATCAGGATCCGGCCTACCGACCACCCCCGAATTGCTTGCGGTCACCCCGTTCCGGTCTCCGCACATCGACAGAAGAGCCAGAAGACCATGTTCGTGACCGATTCCCCCAGCCCGACTTCACTGCTCGGCCGGCCCTGCCGTCGCCATGCACTGCTCACCCTGCCGGCGCAGGAGGCGCACGTCTCCGCCGCTCGTCACTTCGCAGCCGATTTGCTGGAGACCTGGAGTGTGCCCGCGGGTGAGCGGGACTCCGCCATTCTCATCGTCGACGAACTCGCCGCCAACGCTGCCCAGTACGGCCATGAGCGCATGACCCTGCTGCTCGCCCTCGATCACGAAACTCTGCACATCGTGGTCACCGACTCCGGCGCGGCCGTGGAGCGTCATCGCCCCGGCATCGCCTCCGACGAACACGGCCGTGGCACCGGCATCGTCCAGTTCCTCGCCCAGTCGACCGAGATTCGCCAGACACGCAGCGGCCGCGAAGTCCGCGCCTGCCTGAGGTGCTCGCCATGACCGGGCCGGACGCTCCGCACGAGCTGCGACCCCCTGCCGGGGCCGGCGCCGCAGCACAGCGACGGACCACCGGGGGCGGCCGCGGCGAAAGGCCACCCGACACCCCCGCCGAGTGGTCCTTCGCGACCCACAAGCCGTGTCCCATCGACGGCTGCCCGGGCCCGGCCCAGGTGCCCATGCGGTCCGCTGCCCGCCCATCGGCACTCGATCGCGGCGGCCCCCACGACGACACGGTGCTGTGTCAACGCTGCGGCGCCGGCCCCTGCGTACCGGCGGAGGTGTGAGCGTGGACGTCACCCCGAACAGCGGCAAGGGCATCGACGCCCCGCCCCCGCACGAGGCATATACGCATGCGCCAGATCTGCGCCGCGAGATGCACCAAGTGCTGGCCCCCGGAGCCGAACGCGCCTGGCTGCTACGCCGGAAGGCCCTCATGGACCGGAGGGCCCTGGACGACCCCGGCCCCGTCGCAGCTGCCGCGGAACCCGCCGAGCAACTCGTCCTCCACGACCGCCGGCATCTCGACCTGGCTGCCGGCCCGCACCACCCCGACACCATCACGCTCGCGTGGCCGACACAGATGAGCCACGCGCATGACCGCCAGTTGTCACAACCCGCCACCAGCGACAAGGAGCCACAGAACATGGGTGGAAAGCAGAAGACACTCGCCATACTTGCCGGAGCCGCGCTGGCAGCCGGACTCGCCGGCCCGGCCTTCGGGTCCACCACCGCTCACTTGCCGGCCCTGCGCACCGCCGCGACGGGGGCAGGGATGTCGGTCGTGGAGTGGAACCGCGAGCTCGTCACCATCCTCAGCAATCCGAAGGCGCAGCCGTCCACCGTCCAACCCACGCGCAGCTTCGCGCTTCTGCAGGCTGCCGAGTACGACGCGGTGATATCGATCACCCGGGCCGGCCCCGCCTACGTGTTCTCGGTGACGGCGCCAAGAGGCGCTCGTGCGGACGCCGCAGCGGACCAGGCGGCCCACGATGTGCTGGTCGCCCTTTACCCGGCCAGGCGCGCAGGCTTGAACCAGCGGCTGAGCAGCCAATTGTCCGCGATATCCGGCGGCCCGGGCAAGCAGGCGGGTATTGGTGTGGGAGCGGAGGTCGCCCGCAGGCTGATCACCCTGCGGTCCAATGACGGATCCTCAGCCAAGCCGCCGCAGTTCCGCCCCGGCGACAAGGCCGGGGACTACCGGCCCACCCCTCCCAATTTCCAGACACCGGTGTTCACCGACTGGGGCTCGGTCAAGCCGTTCGTACTGGACGACGGACGGCAGTTCCGCCCGGCACCGCCGCCGGCCGTGAGCAGCGCCGCGTACGCCACCGCCTTGAACGAGGTCAAGAGCCTGGGGAGCAAGACCAGCACCATCCGCACTCCCGGTCAGACGGCAGCCGCGAAGTTCTGGGCGGCGGCACCCGTATGGAACGTCTGGAACCAGATCACGCAGAACCTCGTCACCTCCCAGAACGCGAACCTGGAGAAGGCGGTGAAGGTCTTCGCCCGGCTCGACCTGTCCCTCGCCGACACCGCGATCGCGATGTACGACGCCAAGTATGTCTACCACGTCTGGCGGCCCGTGACGGCCATCCGGCTCGGCGGTACGCACTACAACCCGAGCATCGTCGGGGATCCCAGCTGGACCCCTCTGCTGCCGACCGCACCGGATCCGTCCTATCCGGGCGCTCACGGCGCTCTCAGCCAGGCCGCGGCAACGACGCTCGCCGGACTCTACGGGGCGCGGCATCATTTCGCGGTGACCTCGAAGGGCGTCACTCGAACCTTCACCGGCTTCCAGGACGCCGCCACCGAAGCGTGGCTCAGCCGGATCTGGTCCGGCCAGCACACCTCCCTTGACAACCACGCGGGCCAGCAACTCGGCACCCAGGTGGCCGACTTCGTGGCAGGTCGGCTCTGACCGCACCGGCACGCTACAACCATGCACATGGTAGGGCCGAGAAGCCAGTGGTCCCGTCGCATCGGGTACCACTGGCTCGGGCCACGCTCAGAGGGCGGCCATCCTCCGTGCCGAGGGCCCGCAGCTGCTGGCCGGCAGGCAGGATGTCTGCCCGCAGGAAGTCCTGGCTTCCTGTCACCGCGACGCACTGACTGAATGACTGTCGCGGTCGGGCCCACCCGGTCGCCCAGGTCGCTGAGCGCGGGCTCGCCCATGTCACTGTCGGCGGACCCGCAGTCGGGGGCCTCGCTCGAGTCCCCGTGGGTACCTCAACACCTGTGGGTCTGCAGGAGGTTCGAACCGCCGATCGGATCGCCCGACCAGTCGGTCGGACGCCGTGATCGTCGTCTCGGTCGACTACCGGCTCGGCGCTTTCGGCTGTCTGCGCTCCCCGGGGATCCCCGAGGGCAACCTCGGCGTCTCCGACCAGTTGGCGGCGCTGCGGTGGGTGCGGGACGGCATCGCCTCGTTCGGCGGGGCACACCGGCCATGTCACCCTGGCCGGCCGGCCCGCGAGCGCCCACAGCGTGCAGTGCCTGTTGGGCATGCCCGGGAGCGAGGGCCTGTTCCACGGTGCCATCGTGAACAGCACCTCGGCAGGGCTGAGCCTCGGCGAGGCCGACTACGCCAAGCGCGCCGCCGAGCGTTTCCTCTCCCGGCTCGGCACGAATCCGCACGGTGCCCCGGTGTCGGACACCCTGGGCGCCCAGAGCGCCGTTCGCCCGAGAGGCCGCCGGCAGGCTCGGGCTCAACTCCGTCCACCGTTCGTGCCGGTCGGGGGCGTCGGCCCGCTCCCGGACGGCGCGGCTTGGACCGACGTTCTCACCCGCCGGGTACCCGGCCTGGACGTCACCATCGGCATCACCATCAGCATCACCGAACGGGAGATGGCCGCCTTCAACGCCGTGAACCCGGTGCCGCGCCGGGTGCGCGAGGCCCCGTCCCGGGCTCCGCGCTCGCCGCCGACGGCGTGGAACACGCCGCGAGGGAGTTCGCCTTCGCCCGTCCCTCCCGTCAGCCGGCCGTCCAGCTCAGTGAGGCGGGCGCCCGCGTATGGGCCTACCGGTTCGACGCCGCCGCCCCCGACTCCGTCTTCGGCGCCGCCCACCGCATCGAACTGCGCTTCCTCTTCGGCGCCGACGCCGACTGGGCCGACGCCCCGATGCTCGCCGGCGCCCGCCCGCAGGACATCGAGTCCCTCGGCCGCCGTGTGTGCACCGCCTGGCTCGGCTTCATCCACACCGGCGCCCCCACCACCGACACCCCCTGGCCGCAGCACACAGCGCACTCCTCCTCCACTTACCACTGGCAAGCTGAAGCCCCACGGTCACGGGACACATGCCCGATGCACCGCCGACGTCTGCGGACGTGCAGCGAGGCTCACAGCCGCACCGAGTGCCTGGTGCGCACACACGCCGCCCGGGCCCATGGCCGTCGCGCGAGAGCCGTATGCCGGACTGCTATGGGCGAGTTCCGGCGGGACGTCGAGCAGCCGCGCCAGGCGCCCGAGCGGGGCCGTCACGCTCGCCGGCCGGGTACCCGGAAGTCTGCGTCACCGTCAGGGCCGGGGCATTGGCACGCCGGACAGTGGGGGTGGCGCCTCCACCCCCCCGGCGGCAGTACGGCGCGTTCCAGTCGCCCGCGGACGTGATCAGCGAAGGCGAGCTCGCCGGCCTCCCAAGACCGCGTGGGCCACGGCCCCGGGCTGGACCATGATCAACGATCTGTCCGGCGTGGGTCCGTCGTCGCCATGGCATGAACCATCAGGATCATCAGTTACACGAGGAACAACCGACAGCATGTCGTTCCTCTCGGCTTGGAGGAGCTTTGCATGGCTGCAGAACTGGACGGATCCACCGCTCTTGTCACCGGCGCTACCGCCGGCATCGGCCGGGCCGTGGCCCTGCGCCTGGCAGCGTCGGGGGCCTCGGTCATCGTCCACGGGCGGGACGAGCAGCGGGGTGCGGAGACCGTCGAAGAGATCGCTGCCGCAGGCGGGAAGGCTCGGTTCGTTGCTGCGGATCTGAGTAGCTCTGAAGATGTCCTGCGTCTTGCCGCTGAAGCAGGCGAGGTGGACGTTCTGATCAACAACGCCGGTATCTATCGGTTCGCCAGTACGCCGGACACCACCGCCGAGATGTTCGACGCTCAGATGGCCGTCAACTCACGCGCGCCGATGCTCCTGGTCGGTGCTCTCGCTCCGGGAATGGCTGAGCGGGGGCGTGGCGTCATCGTGAATGTGAGTACAGCGGCGGCTACCACGCCGGTGCGGGAATCGGGCGCTTACGGGGCCTCCAAAGCTGCACTCGAACTTCTCACACGAGTATGGGCTGACGAGTTCGGCGCCCAGGGCGTCCGCGTGAACGCCGTGGCTCCGGGCCCTGTCCATACCCCCGGGACGGAGGAGATGGGAGGTGAAACCCTCCAGGTGATCGGGCGAACCACCGTACTGGGGCGGGTCGCAGACCCTGAAGAAATCGCGGAAGCGGTTCTGTTCCTTGTTTCGTCCCGCGCCAGCTACATCACCGGCGCGGTTCTCGAGGCACGCGGCGGACAGCTCGCGATCGGATGACTTTGGGCTGGGCCGCGATGGATATGCCAAACCCGACGCCCATGCCCACGATGTCTGCCTCGACCCGCAAAGAAGCTGTTTCTGATCCTGGCGTGAGCGGTTGACGCGGTGTAGTTACGGCAGCAGCAGGCGAGAGGATGACCGCTTCCCAAAGCATCCGGTGGCCATGCCGGCCACTGTCGGTCTGCATTCTTCGGCATGCGGTCAGGGCCCGTCTGGGCGAGGCTGACGTGATGGTAGAGCTCCTGTGCGATCGTGTACCTGCGGTCGGGTCGGCGCCGGTGATCCCCACACTCATCCCTTTCGCAGCGCCTCCGTTCCTGGTGCCCGATCGCAGCCTCATTCCGGCCCACCTGCGCGTTCTCGAACGCCCTTGCCGCTGGATCTGGTCCCGACGGAGTAGCCGGGCGGGCGCCTGGCGCATTCCGAGCCTAGAAAGAGACAGGGAGCTCAAGGCGATGGAGGGAGAGGCTTGGGATGCGGCTCGTCGTGGACCTCACCCGCTGCCAGGCGTATGCGCAGTGCGTGTTTCTCGCACCGGAGATGTTCGAGCTGCATGGCGAGGAAGCGCTGCTGTACCGCCAGGAAGTCCCGGACGAGCAGCTGGAGCGCGTGCGCCAGGCCGCTGCAGCGTGCCCGGTCCAGGCGATCCTCGTGGGTGAGGCGGTGACCGCCGGTGCCCGGGCCCGGTGACCTTCGGGAGGGCCCCATCGTCATCGTCGGCGCGTCGCTGGCCGGGTTGCGGGCCGCTGAGGCACTGCGCGAGAGGGGCTTCACCGGCTCGCTGACCGTGGTCGGGGACGAGCCCCACCCGCCCTACGACAGACCGCCGCTGTCCAAGCAGGTTTTGCTCGGCATGTCGGCGGCGGACACTACCGGGCTGCCGATGCGCCGCGACCCGGACGCCGACTGGCGGCTCGGAGTGCGTGCCACGGGGCTCGACCCCGTCGGCCGTCAGGTCCTGTTGGCCGACGGTGAGTCCCTGCCCTACGACCGGCTGCTGATCGCCACCGGAACCCGGGCGCGCCCCTGGCCCCGACCGGAGCAGGCTGCCCTGGACGGAGTCTTCACCCTGCGAACGCGTGACGACGCCGGGTGCCTGGCCGAGCGGCTGGCCGCCGGGCCGCGCCGGGTGCTGGTCATCGGCGCTGGCTTCACCGGTTCGGAGATCGCCTCGGCCTGCCGGGAGCGGGGCATCGAGGTCACGGTTGCAGAACGTGGTACCGCACCGCTGGTGGGCGCCCTCGGCGGCACGCTGGCGAGGTTCGCGGCCGGCCTGCAGCGGGCCCACGGCGTGGACCTGCGCTGCGGAGTGACGGTCACCGCGCTGTGCGGGAACGACGGCGGGCGGTTCAC
Organism: Streptomyces sp. NPDC001851; assembly: GCF_040297165.1. Classification (NCBI taxonomy): domain Bacteria; kingdom Bacillati; phylum Actinomycetota; class Actinomycetes; order Kitasatosporales; family Streptomycetaceae; genus Streptomyces; species Streptomyces sp. NPDC001851. The sequence continues at coordinate 50,083 of NZ_JBEOYR010000040.1, forward strand.
CGGAGCCGATCTCTCCGACGGCAGCCACATCGACGCGGACGTGTGCGTCATCGCCATGGGTGCGGTCCGCAACGTCGAGTGGCTGGCGGATTCCGGGCTGGCGGCGGGCCCGCACGGGGTCGCCTGTGACGCGGGGTGCCGCGCCTTCGACATGTACGGGATCGTCACCGACGACGTGTTCGTGGCGGGTGACGTCTCCCGCTTCCCCCATCCGCTCTTCGACTACCAGATGCTCTCCTTGGAGCACTGGGGCAACGCGGTCGCGCAGGCCGAGGTGGCGGCCCACAACATGATCAGTTCCGGGCCGCCGCGGCGTCCCCACCTCGCGGTTCCGGTCTTCTGGTCGAGTCAGTTCGGGGTCAACATCAAGTCCGTGGGTGTCCCTACCTACTCCGACCAGGTGGTCATCGCCCAGGGCTCGCTCAGTGAACGCCGTCTGGTGGCGGTCTACGGTTACCGGGGCCGCATCACTGCCGCCGTCACCGTCAACATGGCCAAGTGGCTGGAGTACTACCAGGGCCTGATCGAGGCCGCCGCCCCGTTCCCGCCCGCGCCCGGCGCGGCCGACGGCCATCCGCTGGTGACCGAATTCGCGCTTCCCTCCGACGTGCCGGATCCAAGGGGGCTGTCCCACGGCCCCACCGTCGCGCTGACCGGTCACCTGCCGGACCGCCGGCTGACCGTGGTCCGGGCCGCCGGCTGACCCTTCCGTTCTTCCCTGTCACGAGGAGCCCGTCGATGGCTGTCGACACCCTGCTGGAGCGGATCACCGACTACGCCAACCGCCCCGACCCGTACCCGCTGTACGCGGAACTCCGCGAGGCGGGCGTGGCGCGGCAGACGGACGGCAGCTACCTGGTTGGCGGGTACTACGACATTGTCGCCCTGTTCCACAACCCACGGCTCAGCTCGGACCGCCGCAACCGCGCCGGCACGTACAGCGGCCTGCCTGCGGATGAGGAAGAGCCCCGCCCTTTCATCCGGCTCGATGACCCCGAACACCGCAGGCTGCGCAGTCTGGCCACACGGCCGTTCGGTCCCCCGCACAGTCCGGGCAGGATCGACGCGATGCGAGACGAGATCACCCGGATCACCGACGAACTGATCGAGTCGCTCCAGGGCCGTACGCGAGTCGACGTCGTCGACGACTTCGCCTATCCCCTGCCCGTCTCCGTCATCTGCCGACTCCTTGGTGTACCGCGCGAAGACGAGCCGACCTTCCGCGAGTGGTCCAACGCCATCATCGACTCCGGCGACATCCGGCCCGGTGAGGACCTCGGCACGAGCCAACGGGCCGGCAACCAGGCCCGGGCGCAGATGGGCCGCTACCTGGTGGACCTCGCCGAGCAGCGCCGCGGCCGCCCGGGTGACGACATGCTGTCCGCGTTCGTCAACGACCCGGACCCGAGCGGAGGGCTCACCCGCGAGGAACTGGCGGCCACCGCCGTGCTGCTGCTCGTCGCTGGACACGAGACCACGGTCAATCTGATCACCAACGGCGTCCTCACCCTGCTGCGCCACCCCGACCAGCTGGCGCGCCTGCGCCGTGAACCCGACCTGCTTCCTGGCGCAGTGGAGGAACTGCTGCGCTACGAGCCCCCCGTCCACTTGCTGGAGCGTATTCCCCTCACCCACGTCGACGTCGCCGGCACGACCATCCCCAAGGGCGTACCCGTGCTACTCGTGTTGGCCTCGGGCAACCGTGACCCCAAGCGATTCCGCGATCCCGACCGGTTCGACCCCACCCGCCGGGACAACCAGCACCTCGGATTCGGCAGCGGCGTCCACATCTGCTACGGCGCACCCCTCGCCCGGGTCGAAGCCCAGATCGCCCTGGGAGCACTCCTTCCCCATCTCACCACCGCAACTCTGGTCGAAGACCCTCCTCCCTACCGGAACAGCGCCGTGTTGCGGGGCCCCCGGCACCTTCCCATCGAGCTGGCCCCGTCGCCGTAGACGCGATGAATCGCCTCGCCCCAGGACGCGAAGTAGAGCAGCGCCGGTCGTTCGTTCGGTTGTTCCTCGGCCGGTTCGGAGGCACCGACGTGCCGCTGGGCAGGGCGCGGCGGAGCGAGCTCGCCGAGTGAGGTTCCGCTGTAACGAACGGCAAGCCGATCGACGTGTAACTGACCGTGTTGCTCAGACCGTGTCCTCCATGGCTATGGGCCGCTTTGAGATGAGAGAGCAGATGACCGCGAACGCCGGGGCGCACATGACGTCCACTTCCCCTCATCGGGAGCCGATCCGCGTCGGTGTCGTGGGTCTGAGCGCGAGCGGCGGGTGGGCGGCCGCTGCCCATGTGCCGGCACTGGCCGGGCTCGATGGATACGAGTTGCGGGCGCTGAGCGCCAGCAGCGCCGAATCCGCGCGTGCGGCCGGCGAGAAGTATGCGGTGCCGCTGGCCTACGGCAGCGCGGAGGAGCTGGCCCGCAGTGAGGAAGTCGATCTCGTGGTGGTGACGGTGAAGGTTCCGCATCACCTGGAGCTCATCCGTCCCGCGCTGGAAGCGGGAAAGATGGTGTTCAGCGAGTGGCCGCTCGGTGCCGACCTCGCGCAGGCCGAGGAGTTGGCCGGCCTCGCGCATCGCAGGAGTGTGCTCACGGCCGTCGGCCTGCAGGCCCGGTCGGCTCCGCCACTGCGGTATCTGCGGGACCTGGTCGCCGACGGCTACGTGGGGCGGGTGCTGTCGACCAGCATGCTCGGGTCGGGCTGGATCGGCGGCGCCACCTACGACGACAACTATGCGTACGTGCTGGACGTCACCAGCGGCGCCACGCTGCTGTCGATCCCCTTCGGGCACTCGGTCGACGCGCTGACCATGGTGCTCGGGGAGTTCCGTGAGGTGTCGGCTCTCATCGAAAACCTGCGCCCGGAGGTCACCCACGTCACGAGCGGGGCGGTCGCGGCCAAGACTGCAGAGGACCAGATCGCCGTCACCGGGGTGCTGGAGTCGGGGGCCGTAGCCGCAATGCACATCCGCGGTGGGACCTCACGCGCCACCGCGTTTCACTGGGAGATCAACGGCACGGACGGCGATCTCGTCGTCAAGGCCGACCAGGCTCAGTGGTGGTACGGGGGGCTGCGGCTCAGCGGAGCCCGGGGAGAGGACGGCACGTTGGCCGAGCTAGCGGTTCCCGCCCGCTATCAGCGGTCGCTGACGCAATGGACCGAGCGATCCACCGAGCCCGCCTGCAACGTCGCCCACGAGTACGCGCTTCTGCGCGACCAGATCACCGGGAACCTTGCGCCAGATGAGGAGGGCGTTCCCGACTTCCGGCACGCCGTCCGGCGACACCGCATGCTGGAGCGGATCCGAGAGGCGGCGCGCGCGGGCCGGAAGGTCACACTCACAGAGCAAGGCTCGTAGGCCCCGAAGTGAGTCGGGTCGGGAGCTCGACCGTTTTGCCCTCGCGAGAATGCCACGGTTCCGGTGTTCCCCGCGGCTACCAGACGTACCACGGCCCCGTCGAGAGCTGGCCATACCAGGGCAATATCCAGGTCATCACGCTCACCGGCTCAGAGGAATCCGACCTTCTCCACGCCGCCGGTTCATGGATGGCCGACCATCTCGACGCCTTGCTTACCAGCATCAACTGGGTCGGCGACTTCCTCTCCCCACATGGCACCGACTCCCGCGCCAGTGCTGGAGATGACTCCGGGCGCTCAGGGCTTCAAGATCACCCCGCCGCCCCTCATGGACTTATCTCGGCGATCCCCTCACGGCGCTCACCTTTCGTTTCCGTTGCTCTGCATCTTTTCTACCCGGAAGCCTCCATCTGAGCCATCAAGAGCATTTCTGAACGCGAATGAAGGACATGGAATCTCCAAACATGGAGAGAGTGCGCCATCGCCTCGATGAAACGGACAGTCGGATCGCCGCCGCGATGCTGGCCGCTCCGCGTGCCTCGTGGCGCACGGTCGGCCGCGTCCTGGCCGTCTCGGAGCGCACCGTCGTACGCCGGGCTGAACCGTTGTTCGGCGACGGGACGCTGCGGGCCACGGCCGTACGCAACCCCGTGCACTTCCCCGAGCTGATTCCGCTTGCCCTGCGCATCCGCTGCCGGCCCAACCGGATCAGCGTCATCGCCGCCACCGCACGTCCTGCTCCGGGTCTTCCCGGCCGCCTTCGACAGGAGCGGCGGCCTGCTCTCGGAAACCGAGCTGTCTGTCCTCCGTCCGGACACACCCACCGCTCCCACGCGCTCCACTGTCCTGCCCCTCGACCAGCAGCTGATCGCCGCGCCGGTCGAAGACGGACGAGCCTCTACACAGACCTCGCCCGCCGCGCCGATACCACCCGTCTGGTCCGACCCGGCAGCCTGTGCGGCGATCGCGCGTCCTCCTTGCCGACCTCGGCATCCCGGCCACCGCATGATCTGGATCAGGTGCTGATCAGTGAGGGCGGGGTGATCGGCTTCGTCCTTGACAGGGGTTGTTCTTGTCCGTTGTCCGCAGCCGAACGGACGTGAGGTCCTGCCTACCCGGAACCTGTGATCGGCTCAGAGGCTGCCCGGGCGGACCAGGCCGGTTCTCTTCACACCGGTCAGGATGGGGGTGACCTCAAGGGTGGTGATGTGTTCTAGGGCGCCGATGGTCTCGCTCAGGAAGTGGTAGAGCGCGTCGAGGTCGGTTGCCGCGACGGCCACAAGGAGGTTGGCCGAGCCGGTGGTGGCGGAAGCGAAGCGGACCTGTGGGTGGCGGCTGAGCTGCTGGCCCGTTTCCTCCAGTCCGCCAGGTGCGACGGTGATCCACAGGAGTGCCTCGGTCCGGACGCCCAGCCGGGCCAGATCGACTTCGGTCGCGAGTCTGAGTACCTGGCCGTTGACCAGTGCCTCTACCCGGCGGCGAGCGGTCAGGGCGGTGGTGTTGGCGCGGCGCGCGAGGTCGGTGTAGGGGGCGCGGCCGTCCTCGATCAGTGCGGTGATCAGCTGGTGGTCGAGGGGCTGTAGGACGGGGCGGGTAGGTGCCGCGGACAGGTCGGGCCGCAGGCTGGTCAGTTCGGTCTGTGTCAGCAGGCCGCCGCTCCAGTCGAAGGCGGCCGGGAAGACCCGGAGCAGGACGTGCGAGGTCCAGGACTGGACCGCGGGGGTGGCGGGCAGGTCGCGCAGCAGCAGGTTGTTGCGGGCGTCCGGTCCGTCCAGGAACAGGATGGTGCAGATCTCGTCGCCGCCGCCGAGGACGTCGACCCAGATGGTGTCGGGCCGGCGGGCGAGGGTGGCGGCGATGGCGCTGATCCGGTTGGGCCGGCAGCGGATGCGCAGGGCCAGCGGAATCAGCTCGGGGAAGTGCACAGGGTTGCGTACGGCCGTGGCCCGCAGCGTCCCGTCGCCGAACAGTGGTGCAGCCCGGCGTACGACAGTGCGCTCCGAGATGCCCAGGACCCGGCCGACCGTGCGCCACGAGGCGCGTGGTGCGGCCAGCATCGCGGCGGCGATCCGACTGTCCGTTTCATTCAACAGATGGCGCACTCTCTCCACAGACCGAGATCCTATGTCCTTTTTCCTCGATCCAGATGGTCATTTCTGGCTCAGATTCTCGCCTCGGCTTAGAAACGTCTCAGAGCAACCGAGACGAGAGAGCAGGTGAGCACGATGACCGGCATCGAGCACACGGTGGTGGACACCGACCGGGGCAAGGTCAGGGGAGTCGCGGAGGGCGAGGCGGTCTCCTTCCGGGGAATCCCTTACGCCGCGTCGCCGGTCGGCGAGCTGCGGTTCGCGCCGCCGCAGCCGCACCCGGGCTGGACGGACGTGCGGGACGCGGCCAAGGCCGGCCCCTCCGTTCCGCAGGCGGCCTCCCGGCTGGAGAAGGTGCAGGGGCAGCGCGTGCCGGACTGGAACGAGGACGGCAGCCTGACCGTCAACGTCTTCACTCCACGCCGGGCGCTGGCGGACGGTGCGGCCCGACCCGTCCTGCTCTGGTGGCACGGCGGCGGCTTCACCAGCGGCTCCGGCGGCTGGGACTGGTACGACGGCGGCCGCCTCGCCGCGCTGGGCGACATCGTGGTCGTCACCGCCAACTACCGGGTGGGACCGCTGGGTTACCTCTACCTGCCGCAGATCGGCGCAGCCAACCTCGGCCCCCAGGACCAGGCCGCCGTGCTGCGCTGGGTGCAGAACAACATCGCCTCCTTCGGCGGCGACCCGCGCACGGTCACCGTCGGCGGGCAGTCCGCCGGAGCGTACTCGGCCCTGTCGCTCGCGCTCGACCCCGAGACGAACGGGTCCATCACCCGGGTGCTGCTGCAGAGCGGCCCCTTCGGCCTGAACCCACAGGATCCGCACCAGGCCGCCGAGAACGCCGACGCCTACCTGCGCCTGCTGGACATCCCAGTCGGCACTGATGCCGCGAAGGCCCTGCGTGCCCTGCCGGCCGAGCAGCTGCTGGACGCCTACGGCCGGCTCTCCGTCCAGCTCGCGGCTCCGGGTAGCGCGGCTCCGCCGATGTACCCGGTCCTCGGTGCCCCCGGCATGCCCCGCACCCGGCAACAGGCGCTCAATGACGGCGCTTTGGAGGGCAAGACCCTGCTGATCGGCACCACCCGCGACGAAGCGACGGCCTTCTTCGCCTTCGACCCCCGCATCCAGAACCTCACCACCGAAACCGCCCTGGACGTCCTCACCGCCCAGGTCGGCCGACAGGCCGCCCAGGACGTCTACCAGCAGCACGCCGCCCGCCTCCCGCAGGCGACACCGGCGCAGATCTTCACCTCGGTGCAGACCGACGGCCTCTTCCGCGACGGCTCGCTGGAGATCGCCGACCATCACGCGGCCGGCGGCAACACCACCTACGTCTACCAGTTCGACTACGCCCCCGCCGAGGACCCGTACGCCCTGGGCGCCACCCACTGCGCCGAACTGCCCTTCCTCTTCAACACCTTCGACGCCTACCCCGGCAGCCCCGTCCTCGCCGGCGCCGGCGACGCCCAGCGCACCCTGAGCCTCGAATTCGCAACCGCCGTCGCCGAATTCGTCACCACTGGAACGACCAGCGACTGGCTGCCCTACGCGCCCGCGACCGCAGCCCGCATCCGCCACTTCGGCTGAGAGAGGAGACCGTCATGAAGCACATCTTCCGCACGCCGACCATGCCTCACTGGGCCGAGTTCCTCACCTTGCTGGTCACCATCTACTCCTCGGACCGGCTGTACTCCCTGACCATCGGCGACCGTTTCGCGAACTGGAACCAGTGGGTACGCCCATTCCCCTTCACCCTGGCCTCCATCGCGCTCCTCGTCTTCTTCGTGATGCCGGGCGCCGGAAGGCTCTGGAAGACCCTGTACGCCAAGGCCCTGCACACGGCCGCCGCCCACTGAACGCGGCCGATGGCCGGTGTCCCGCACCCGTGGGACGCCGGCCATCGCGTCTTCACAGCGGTAAGAACCCAGGCGGCTATGTGTGACGGGCGTCACATGTTGGGCTTCGTCGACTGGCGTTGGGGCGCGGTCAGCGGGTTCGCCTCGGGGCTGCTGCTCCTGCTCCAGGACCGCCGTCACGGGGTCGACCTCGACGCGCTGATCCTGGAGGCCAGCACCATCGTGTACTTCGTGTTGGTCGGCGCCGTCGCCGTCGCACGGCCGCACTCGTCCCTGTCGCACCACACCGACGTCCTCTCCTTCGCCTGGCTGGCCGCCACGGCCTGGGGGACGCTGGCGATCCGCCGCCCCTTCACGCTGGGCATCGCCAAACGCCAGACGCCGCGTGAGTTCTGGGACATGCCGGAGTTCCTCCGCGTCAACAACCACATCACCAGCGCGTGGGGCACCGGCTTCACGTTCATCGGCGTCAGCCTGGCCGTCGCGGGCGCGGCGGATGCCCCTGCCTGGGTGGGCATCGCCGCCCATGTCATCGGCCTCGTTGGCCCCGCCGTCTTCACGAAGGTCTATCCCGCCCGCGCCGAGGCGCGCCTGCAGGCCGCCCAGGCGCCGGTCACGGTCGTACCGCAGCAGTCGCCGTAGTCCACCGAAGGAGTGCGTACACATGAGCACTGAAGCAAGGAACGTCGTCCTGGTCCACGGCGGGTTCGTCGACGGTTCGGGCTGGAAGGGGGTCTACGACCTGCTGACCGCCGACGGCTACACCGTCACCGTCGTGCAGAACCCCACCCTCTCCCTCGACGGCGACGTCGCCGCCACCAAGCTGATCCTCGACGCCCAGGACGGCCCGACCGTGCTGGTCGGCGTCCTGAGCACGCCGGGCGAACGCTGCCACCCCTTCCCAGCCGTGCGGCAGAACCGGGACAAGGGCATCACCCAGCATCTACGCCACGTCGTGGCCAGCCACTCCGTCACCATCTGGGAAATGGACGTCACCAACCCCGTCGGCGTCCCCGATCCCTGCCCGCCGACCCTCGCCTGGCTCATGATCCGCCGCAACAGACGAGTCCAGACACTCCGCGTGGTCTTCCCCCAGCTACAGCGATAAAGGGCCGGCGGATTCAGTAGCGAACGGCGCCAAGCACACCGAGTTGCGCACGCCCGTCGTGCGCAGGCGCGATCGGCGTACAGGGAGTGACGCGACGTACGGCGGTGCGTCCGCACAGCCCCAGGCCGGACCGCCCCGCCTCAGGGATCACGGGACGATGCGAGCGGAGCGGCTGCGCTCCTGCGTCCGTCCCGATCGACGTTGGCGCATGATCCGTATATCGTGGTGCACACATGGCGTGTTTCCTGCGCAGTCGATCCAGATATGGCGGCGAATTACCGAACGGCTTCTACAACAGTCTCGTCAGCGACACCTTCGAAACGCTGCGAGCTGAGGGAGAAGACGATGTCTGATCACGGAGCCGACCTGCTGATCCGCGCCGGCGCGGTGCACACCCTGGTGCCCGGCCAGGTCCCGCAGCGGGCCCTGGCGGTGCGCGGCGACCGGATCGCGGCCGTGTCCGTCGACCCGCACGGTCTCGACCACCTGGTCACCGAGAAGACCGAGGTCCGCGACCTGCCCGGCGCGACCGTGCTGCCTGCCTTCGACGACACCCACACCCACCTGATCTTCGCCGCGCTCGGCGCCCAGGACGTCCCCGTCCACCAGGCCCGCACCATCCCCGAGTTCCTCGACCTGATCCGGCAGCGGGCCGCGGTCACCCCCGAGGGCGAGTGGATCCGCACCACCACCAACTGGCAGGAACTCAACCTGGCCGAGCGCCGCATGCCCACCGCGGCTGAACTCGACACGGCGACCGAGCGGCACCCGGTCCTGGTCAAGCGCGGCGGCCACAACGACGTCGTCAACAGCTACGCGCTGCGCCTCGCGGGCATCACCGAGGACACCCCCGTACCGCCCGGGGGCACCATCGGCCGTGACGCCGACGGCAAGCTGGACGGCCGGCTGATCGACAACGCCCTGCACCTGGTGGAGCGCCTGGTCCCAGCCCCTGACCGGGCCGAGCGCATCGAAGGACTCCGCATCGCCACCCGCGACTACGCCGCCACCGGCATCGGTACCGTGCGGGACTGCGCGGTCACCCCCGAGGACTACCGGGTGCTCCAAGCCGCCCGCGAGGCGGGCGCGCTGCACATCAGGGTGCGCGCGTTGATCTCGGCGCTCGGCATGACCAGCGCGGCCCAGGTGGAGGACCTCCTCGACACCATGGAGGAGTGGCGCGACAACTCCGACCCATACCTGTCCGTGTGGGGCGTGAAGTTCGGCCTCGACGGCGGCCTGGAGGCCGGCGCCACCGAGGAGCCGTACGCCTGTGACCACTCCTTCTCCGGGATGCTGATCTGGGAGCCGGACGCGCTGGTCGAGGCGGTCGAGGCGGTGGTCCGGCGCGGCTGGCGGGTCGGCACGCACGCCTACGGCGACCGCGCGGTCCGCACCCTCCTCGACGTCTACGAACGCGTCCTGCAGCGCAACCCCGGCCTGCCCGCCGGCAGCCTGGTCATGGAGCACGGCGGCCTCGCCGGCCCCGAGCAGCGCGCCCGCGCCGTCGCCCTCGGCATCCCCGTCACCATCCAGCAGCCCCTGCTGCACGACACCGCCGAGGTCGAGGAGGGCTTCTGGGGCCCGGAACGCGTCGCCCGCCTCTTTCCGGCCCGCGGTTGGATCGACCTGGGTGCCCAGGTCAGCGCGGGTTCCGACTTCCCGGTCGGCCAGTTCGGCGCGATGCGCTCGGTGTGGGGCATGACCACAAGGCAGACGGTCATCGGAGTGAAGGGTCCCGAGCACGCGATCTCGTACGACGAGGCCCTCACCCTGCACACCACCCGGGCGGCCCACCTCACGGGCGAGTCCCATCTGCGCGGCACCTTGACCCCGGGCCGCTGGGCTGACTTCACGATCTGGGACCAAGAGCCCGCCCACTGCCCCGGCGATGCCCTGCGCGACCTGCACCCCACCCACACCTTCGTCGGCGGTCGCCTGGTCGCTCCCTCCGGAACCCGATAGGCGGGGGAGCATGTGCCGGCCCCCGAGCCCCTGGCTACCGCGGGCACAAGCGCCCGCGGTAGCCAACTGCCCGTGATGATCAGTCCACTTTGTGTCAGTGGCCATGTCCCGGCCGCGCGCGTGCCCGTTGGATGAACCCACCTGCTTCCGCCGGGCGCGAGACGCACAGAATCCGCCGCAGCCGCTACCGGGAGGCCCTCGATGACCACGCCGCGCACTCGCTCGTTCGCACAGGTCGACGTGTTCTCCACGATCCCCTACGGCGGCAATCCGGTCGCGGTGGTCCTGGACGGGACCGGCTTGAGCGATGAGGAGATGCAGCGCCTGGCGCGACCAGCTAGCCACGGCCAAGGAGGTCCTCGGCCTCGAACCCGACCTCTCCCTCATCCCGGACGCCATGGTCGGCGCGATCGGGGCCTATCCCGAGGGATCCGAGTACGACTTCGAGCTGCGCATCTTCGCCCCCGGAGCCGGTGTGCACGAGGACCCGGCGTGCGGCAGCATGAACGCCGCCGTCGGGCAGTGGCTCACCCTTCTGCGCGCCGACGACCTGACCGTCTTCCCGGTCACTGACCCGGCTGGCACCATCGTCAGCGTCGGCCGTCCCGGCCTGGTGGACACCGTTCTCGTCGCCAGCCGCGTGGTCAAACGCGACGGCGCGCTGGTGGACGTGGACCTCCCGGCGCTAAAGACCCGAATCCTTGAATCGCGCGACCGGATCGCCACGGCCGCCGGAATCCCGCTCGACGGCACATGGGATCCGCAGCCGGGATCGGAGTACCCCGGCTGTATCAGCGGTCGGCGCGGGTGACGAAGTCGCTGAGGCGGGCCCACATCGGCGGTGCGTTGGAGTACAGGGGAAGTGCGCGCAGTGGCTGAGCTCGGCGATGCGGCGCCGCCTTCGGCCAGTGTCGGGGGCACGATTGAGGGTTGTTCTGCTCCCCGTACATGAACATCTGCGACGCGCACAGTTCGAGGAAGCGGTCCAGCACCTTTCCGTGGTTGGAGAGCTCGACGACGGACTCGAAGAGCGGTCACGAGCCGCCGGGGCCAGGGGAGGCGACCTCACCGCACCTTCGTGGCGGCTCTCATCGCAGGCGCCGATGAACGTGGTGCCGAGACCAGCCGTCGACTGGTCGTTCAGCCGTCCTGACGGCCCCCCGGTGCCTGATGGTCGTGCTCGACCTCGCGCTGGAATTCGGCGACGCGAAGGAGGGCCTGCTTGAAAGTGGCGTACTCCTGTGTGCCCAGAGCGCTGGCGTGGCGTTCCTCGATCGTGCGCATGATGGAGGCGGCGGCCTCCATCTGGAGCAGGCCGCGTTCTGTGGGACAGATCAGTTTGGCCCGGCGGTCCGCGGGGTCGGGTTTGCGTTCGACGTAGCCCAGGCGTTCGAGGTCGTCGATGACGGTGCCGATGACCTGCTTGTGCTGTCCGGAGGCGCGGGCGAGCTCGCTGGCACGGATGCCGTCGGTGCGTAGATAGGCGAGGACGGCGCCGGTGCGGGGCGGGATGTCATCGAAGCCCTGCTCGGCGAGCGCGGAGAACAGCTCGCGCTGGACGGAGAGGAGGACCCGGGCGGCGAGCATGCCGAGGTCCGGTTCCGTGGTGTGGTGCCCGTCCAACGCCTCTCCTGTCCCGGCGCGTCCGCCGCTGTGCTGGGTCACCAGCGATTTTATTCACCTGCCTCAGGGCTCGGACGGCGTCACGCGAATCCCGCATGACCGACCGGCGCTTGCGCTGCGAAAGGCCGGGGCGTAGCGTCAAAGTAGTCACTGATATTGACTATCAACACTGATGACTAAATCCACTGCGGCCCTACCCGAAGGAGCGGAAGATGAGCGCGCATAGCAAGTTTCTGGAACCGATCACCCGGGAGAACGCCGCCGTGGTGCTCGTCGACCACCAGGTGGGCCTTCTGTCCGGCGTCCGGGACATCCCGCTCGGCGAACTGAAGCACAACGTGGTGGCCATGGCGCGGGCGGCGACTGTCCTGGGCATCCCGCTGGTCGTCACCACCACCGCTGCGGAGAGCATGTGGGGGCCGACCATCCCGGAGCTGGTCAAGGCACTGCCGGCCGGATACAAGATCATCGATCGCAGCACGGTCAACGCCTGGCACGACGATCGGGTCCGCGAGGCCATCGAGGCCACCGGTCGGCGGAAACTGATCTTCGCCGGGGTGTCTCTCGAGGTGTGCGCGGCGCTGCCCGCCATCTCCGCGACGGCCGCCGGGTACGACGCGTACGTTGCTGTGGACGCATCCGGTACGTTCAGCCAGGACAAGCGCGAGGCAGGACTGCTGCGCATGCAGCAGGCGGGGGTCATCGTCTCCGACTATGCCACCCTCATGGTCGAGGCCCTGGCGGACAACGCGGCCCCGGAGTCCGCTGCCGTCTACGGCGCCCTCGACATGCCCTTCGCCGTCCTGGTCGGCCAGATCTCCGCGGCCAACCGGGCCTAGAAGCTCGTTCCGGTCGCAAGTGCGGCTGCGCGATGCCGGTCAGGTTGCCTTGGGGACGAGGACCTCACGCCGGTCAGGCCCGTCGAGGCGGGCCGCGTAGGCGCTGTCGCCCAGCGCAGGTGAAGTAGAAACGTCCGAAGAAGGGTCGCTCGGGTCCATGCGTTGCGGTGGGCGTTCGTGCACTGGCCGATGGTGGGCTCCGTTGCTTGAGCGTCGGTGCGGGAGGACGGAGCCCTTGGCGTCAGCCACGTTGTGCCTTGGGGATTCAACTTGCGGACGCCCAGGAAGCTGGATGCGGCGCTACCCCCTGTTCCGCAGGTCAGGCGTTGGGATCGAAGGGGATGCCCGAGGGCATGGAGTGTGCCAGCGCGTAGGCGAAGTCGCCGTTCTTGATCTTGAGGGTGGCTTCGCCGAAGTCGGCGCTCATCAGCTTGTCCCGGAAGTCGGCTGGGTAGCCGTTCCAGCCCACCAGGCGGGGGTAGAACCAGCCGCCGGTCACGTTCTCGGGAGGCTCGTCGTTGCTGTTGGCGAAGCGGAAGTCGTGGGTGGAGAGGCCGTCCTTGTGGTAGACGATCTTCGGGTGGGTGCCGTCGAAGCGGACTGCGGAGCGGGCGGCCACCTGGTAGCTGGTGTGCTGGGACACCGAGACGTGCTGGACCTCGTTGTTGTTGATCCACACGACGACGTGTTCCCAGTCGTGGGTGTGCCCGATGGCGGCCGGGCCGTAGGTGGCCTGGTCCTTCTCGAAGTAGCTGGCGTACATGACGGCGCACCAGCCGTTGTTGCACTTCTCGCGTGAGTAGGTGTTGGCGTTGGCGAGTTGGGCGTAGTCGTGGCAGTGGCCGTTGACGTCGCCGCCGAGTTTCAGACCGGGGTTGATGGTGCCGTCGGCGCCGATGGCGGCGGTGGCGTAGCAGCCGTCGCCGTCGTAGTCGTAGGCGGGGGAGAAGGTCTGTTCCAGGCCGTCGGCGTTCTGCGGCAGCAACTGCAGGACGTTCGCGTGGGCGCTCGCCGGAACGGCCACGACGAGCGTCATCGCACCGAGTGCTGCGAGCAGGCCCTTGGCAAGGGACTTCACGTTGGGCATTACGGCTCCTTGTCGGGGCGGCCGGCGTCAGCAGTACAGGTTGCTGCCCGGTGAGACCCCGAGGATCTGTGTGAAGCGCTGGTAGGCGTCCACGCGGCTCTGCACCTGGGCCGGGTTCTTGCCGTCACATTCGAGGGAGCCGTTGATGCTGCGGATGGTCTGGCCGAATCCGGCGCTGTTGACCATGGCGTTGTGCGGGGTCATGCTGCCTGGTCCCGATTGGGTGTTCCAGTACCACAGGCCGGTCTTCCAGGCGACGGAGGCGTTGTTCTCCACCTGCCAGGGGTTGTTGAGCAGGTCGATGCCGAGTGCGTCACCCGCCGCCTTGTAGTTGAAGTTCCAGCTGAGCTGGAGCGGTCCGCGGCCGTAGTAGGCGGCCTGTCCGGCGGGGCAGCCGTACGGCTGGCCCCAGTCGCAGTAGGTGGGGTAGTTGGCGGTGTTCTGCTCGACGACATAGACCAGTCCGCCGGTCTCGTGGCTGACGTTCGCGAGGAAGGCGGCGGCCTCCTGCTTCCTGACCGTGTCGCTGCCGGTGTTCGCGAAGGCCGGGTAGGCGCTGAGGGCCGCGGTGAGTCCGCTGTAGGTGTAGAAGGAGTTCCGGTTCGGGAACATCTGGTTGAACTGCGCCTCGCTCACCACGAAGCCGGACGGAGTGCTGTCGCCGCCGCTCGCGGGTGCGTTCCACTTCTGGTTGGCGCCGCCGCTGCAGCTCCAGATCTGTGTCCGGGTGCCGTTGGCGGAGTTGTTGTCGGTGACGTCCAGGCACTTGTCCGCCTGGGGGTTGACGATGTCGTGGGCGGCGGTGACGGTCCACTTCTGGTTGGCGCCGCCGGTACAGGACCACAGCTGCACCTTGGCGCCGTCGGCGGTCGAATTGCCGGTCACGTCGAGGCACTTGCCGAGGGCGCGGATGGTGCCGTCGGTGCCGACCGTCCACTGCTGGGCGTTGGTGCCGTTGCAGTCGTAGAGCTGGACGGGCGTGCCGTCGGCCGAGTTGGCCCCGGCGACGTCGAGGCACTTGCCGGCGAGCCCGGTGATGGCCCCGGTGTCGGCCTGGGCGGGGGCTGCGGTGAGCAGGCACGCGGAGAGACCCAGTGCGGCGGTGAGGGCGGCTGTGGAAAGGGATCGGGCCATGAGAGGGGGGTGGCCTTTCACATGGGGGGTGGCGGCCGACGCCTCACTTCATGAACGGAGGGAGGCGTCGTACAACGCGTGGCTGACCCGAGAACCTAAAGGGGGGCGACTGCTTTCGTCAAGTAGTGAAGTAAGCCTAGTGAAAAGGTAGTTGACAGGCAGACGGCCAAGAGCCGCGGTCGCGCCGACGGTGGCGCCGAGAGCGCGGAAGCCTCTGCGACTCGGGCGGTTGTCGGGCGATCTGGTGTGATCGGTGTGCTGGGTGGTCCCACCTTGCGCCCTCCGTCCGGGGAACGGGGCATGCGGGGGCGACGGATACGGGGCCGTCGGGTTCGGCGGGGTCGTGCGACCCGCCGGACCCGCCAGTCAGGGGATCAGCATGCGTTCGCTGTCCGTGCCACCGGATCGGCTACCAGCCGACGGCGACCAGGAGCCATTGCGGATCGGCGTGGGAGATGAAGGAGGACTGGCCCGCCACGTCGTCGTAGGGGAAGCCGTAGGCGAGGTGGTTGATGGCGTTGTCGTGCCAGAACTTGGCGTAGTAGTTGGCTGGTGCCGCCGTGTAGAACTGGGCCGGGTCGGACTGCTCGGAGGCCGGCAGGGTGGCGACGTGGCGGTTGAGGGCGGCACACATGTCGGGATTGCCCGCCAGCGAGGCGGCGCAGCCGAAGATGTCGGAGGTGGCCGCGTTCACGCCCACTGACTGGGCGTAGGCGGTGAAGTAGTTCGCGTTGGCGCCGCCCGCGCGGAAACTGGGGTCGCTGCCGGGCGCGATGATCCGGTACGGGGCCTGGGCCTGGGCCAGGACCTTGAACTGGTCCGGAACGGCGTCGGTGAAGCGTTGGAAGGTGGTGGCGCGGTCCTCGGCGAAGGTCTGCCGGTTCTCGCCGACCTCGACGTCGTAACCGTCCTTGCTGTGCAGGCGCATGGCCAGCTTGAGGCCGAAGGCGTCGACCCGGGTGGTGTTGCCGTTGAAGACATTGTTGCCGACGGTGAACTCGATGAAGTCGTAGTACGGGCTGTTGGGCGAACCGAGGTAGAAGTACATGCGGCCCGCGGAGTTGGCCGGCATGTCGAGGTAGGGCTGCTCGGCGATGGAGTGCACCTGCCCGTTGAAGCTCCAGTACACCTGGCTGTCGGGATACTTGCCGTTGGTGCGGTTGAGGATCTTCACCTCGACGGCGTTGCTCGCCGGGGGGATGTCGCTGGTGCTGCCCCAGAAGTCGTCCGGCGGGGTGGTGCCGCCGGGGCCGTAGACCTGGAACTCCCACAGGGAGTAGCCGTACGGGGTGCCCCGCGCGGTGCCGTAGAGGCGGACGTAGCGGCCACTGCCGGAGATGGCGATGTCCTGCGTTCCGCCGGCGGCGGTGGTGGTGGAGTAGACGGTGGTCCAGGTGCCGGCGTCGGTGGAGGTCTGGATCTGGAAGGCGGTCGCGTAGGCGGCCTCCCAGTTCAGGGTGACACGGCTGAGCTGCTGGACGGATCCGAGGTCGACCCGCAGCCATTGCGGGTCGGAGAAGGCCGAGGACCAGCGGGTGCCTGTGTTGCCGTCGACCGCCGCGCTTGCGGGGAAGGAGCCGTTCTCGGTCGAGGAGGCGGTGGCGGGCCTGCCCTGGGACAGTAACTGGTCGGCGGCGCGCGCGGGCGTCGGTGCCAGGACTGCGAAGCAGGCGGCGATCAGGGCGACGACCAGGCCGAGGGCCGCGCGTGGGCGTGCGGCGCCGACCGGCGGTCTGCGGGTGGGTGCGCCGGCGGAACTCTGCATGTGGGGTCTCCTCAAGCCGGTCCGGCATGCGTGGGGATGGAGCAACAGCAGACATGAGAGCGCTCTCTCGGGTTGTAGTCCTACCGGTGTCAGCCGTCAACAACTGAAGCCGAAATCAGTCGGGTTTGCGGCCCTGTCGACGACACGGCACTGATCTCGCCTCCGGTGTCGCGTGTGGCGCGTCCGGCGCATTCGGCTTCCGACCGCCCGATCAGCCCCAAGTCGGACTCTGCTTACATCCCTTGACGCATCCGGTATGGACCTAACCGCGCCGTCACGCCGACTCGCGACCCACCAGTCAGGGCTCGGAGACGACCGGCGTCGCGTCTGTGAGTGCGCCGTGGGTGTGCTCGTCGAGCAGCGGGTCAGCTCCGCCGCCCTCTCCTCAACCGGCCGGCGGACGTGGCCAGTCGAGAACGGCAGGTGACAGCGATACCGGCGTCGTCGAAGCCGACGACGGCCACGTCCTCGGGCACCCGGCGGCTGCGCCGGCGCAGCACTTGGCAGGCGCCGTGGGCCATGAGGTCGTTGGCTGCGAACACGCCGTCCGCGTCCGGGTGGCGGTCCAGCAGTCCGACATGGCCGCGATACCGCTGTCGAGGTCAAGCCGCCCTCGGCGAGTGGGACGTTCGGGCGGCCGTGAGGGGCGAGCATGTCGCGGAACCCGGCCAGGCGTTCCCGGCTCGCCGCTACGTCCAACGGGCCGCATGGCCGAGGCCCGCGTCGAGCAGGGTGCCGAGGTGCGGGCAGCGGCCGGGGTGTCCGCGAAGGACTCCGTCGCGCCCCGACGTACCCGTGCACGACGATCCCCGGTTCTGCGCCTCGCCCCCAAGAGGGCCGATCCGACACTGCCCCTGGTCGGCCCAGCCACGGGACGCGGCGGACCACACCTCCCCTGGGGGCCCTCACCGAACCCACCGATGACCAAGATAATTCACGCCTTATATTTTGATGTATTGACGGCCGGGCGGGCTGCCCCTAGCGTCCGATCCGCATCGCGCCCCCACATCGCGACCAAGGAGAAACGTGTGACCGACGTTCCCGCCGCCGTTCCCGCCGCGCGCGTCCGCGCACCCCGTCGGCGCAGACGCACGGCCGCCCTCACGACAGCCTTCGTGCTGCCGGCCGCCGCCGGTATCGCGCTGGCTACCGCCCCGAGTGCCGCCGCCGCGAGCATCCCCACCGCTCCCACCGCCGTCGTCAACGCAGGCAGCGGCAAGTGCGTCGACGCGAGCGGCGGTGCCACCGGGAACGGCACAGCCGTGCAGCAGTACGCCTGCAACGGCACCGGAGCGCAGTCCTGGCAGTTCACCCCGACCGACAGCGGCTACTACCGGATCGGCGTGGCCTCAGCGCCGGACCAGGTCTGGGACGAGACCGGCGTCTCCACCGCCGACGGCGCGCTGACCCAGCTGTGGCTCTACGGCGGCGGCGCCAACCAGCAGTGGCTGCCGGTCGCGGAGGCCTCCGGGACGTACCACTTCGTCAACCGCAACAGCGGCAAGTGCCTCGATGTGCCGTCCGCGTCCACCGCCGACAGCGTCCAGCTGCAGCAGTACACCTGCAACGGCACCGCCGCCCAGTCCTTCTCGCTGTCCGCCGGCATCACCCCGCCGGCCGGCACCCCGGACTTCGGCCCCAACGTCACGGTGTTCGACCCGTCGATGCCGACGTCCACCATCCAGTCGAAGATCAACCAGGTCTACAGCACCCAGCAGAACAACGAGTTCGGCACCCAGCGCAACGCCCTGCTGTTCACCCCCGGCACCTACAACGTCGACATACCCGTCGGCTACTACACCCAGGTCGCCGGACTCGGCCTGTCACCGGACCAGGTGTCCATCACCGGCGGAGGCGTGCACGTCGAGGGTCACACCAGCGACGGCAACGCCACCCAGAACTTCTGGCGCGATACCGAGAACATGTCGGTGAGCCCCAGTTCGGGCAGCACCATGTGGGCCGTCTCGCAGGCCGACCCGTTCCGGCGCATGGACGTGCACGGCAGCATGAAGCTGTGGGACGACACCCACGGCACCAGCACCAACTGGTCCAGCGGCGGCTACATCGGCGACTCGCGGGTCTCCGGCCAGATCAACTCCGGGACCCAGCAGCAGTTCCTCACCCAGGACACCGCCATGAACGGCGGCTGGACCGGGCACAACTGGAACATGGTCTTCGTCGGCGACACCGGCGCCCCGGCGACCAGCTTCCCCAATCCGCAGTACACCACCGTCGCCCAGAGCCCGGTGATGCGCGAGAAGCCGTTCATCTACGTCGACAGCTCGGGCAACTGGCAGGTGTTCGTCCCCTCGGTGCGCACCAATGTCCAGGGCCCGGACTGGACGAACGGCAGCGCCCCGGGCACCTCGCTGCCGATCAGCCAGTTCTACATCGTCAAGCCCGGTGACACCGCCACGACGATCAACAACGCGCTCGCCGCCGGCAAGAACCTGATCGTCACCCCGGGCGTCTACCACCTGTCCGCCCCGCTCAACATCACCCGCCCCGACACCGTCGTCCTCGGCCTGGGCCTGGCCACCCTCGTCCCGGACAACGGCGTCACGGCGATCACGACCGCCGATGTCGACGGCATCGACATCGCCGGCCTGCTGATCAGCGCGAACACCACCAACTCCAACACCCTCATGCAGGTCGGCCCGACCGGCTCGACTGCCAGTCACACCGCCGACCCGATCGTGCTGCACGACGTGTTCTTCCGCATCGGCGGCGACATCGCCGGCAAGGCCACCCAGTCACTGGTGATCAACAGCAACGACGTCATCGGTGACGACCTCTGGCTGTGGCGGGCGGACCACACCAACGGCGTCGGCTGGACGACCAACCCGGCCGCCAACGGGCTGATGGTCAACGGCAACAACGTCACCATGTACGGCCTGGCGGTCGAGCACTACCAGAAGTACCAGACCACCTGGAACGGCAACGGCGGCCGCACGTACTTCTACCAGAGCGAGACCCCCTACGACGTGCCCGACCAGTCCGCCTGGACCACCAGCGGGGGCGACCTCGGCTACGCCTCCTACAAGGTCGCCAACTCGGTCACCTCACACGAGGCATGGGGTGTGGGTGTCTACGCCTACCTCCGCGACAACCCCTCCGTCGTCCTCGGCCATGCCATCGAGACACCCACCACGTCCACGGTGAAGTTCCACAGCATGGTCACCACGGTCCTGGGCGGCGACGGCACCATCAACCACATCATCGACAACACGGGCAATCAGGTAACCCCCAGCAGCAACGTGGCGTACCTGGTGAGCTATCCGTAAGTCCGGCAACGGACCCGACGGCACACAGGGTGCAACTTGTCCGTGCCCTCTGCGGGTGACGTGGGCCGGGCAGACCGGCCGGACAAGGAGACCCGTCCGGCGCCCGCGTCGAGGTGGCACGGGCGCCGGACACGCAGGGCGGCCACAGGCTCATTTGTTCCCCTGGGCCGGTTCACAGGCGGTCGCCCAGAAGCGCGTCAGCACCTCGGGGCAAGAACCAGAGCAACGCCCCTCGGTCGCCAGGGCCTACCGCATCCTCGCCGAAGGCGAAACGGTCGAGATCCCGACCTGACTCGGGGGCCGTGGCCGCGATGCACTTCCGCGGTGGGACGTCCCGCGCCACCGGTACCTGCCCCAAGATGAGTCTGGCGCACAGCAGGTGTCCACAGACGTGCGCCACCAGGTGTCGCAGACCTGCCACGGCGGAAAGCTGGAGGGCCGCGTCGGGTTTGTCCACATTCTGCGGTTGAAGGTAGACCCATAGCCCCGTGACCAAAGCGGGCGAAGCAGCTGCTGTACCACCGCTGACTCAGGGACCGAGGAGTGCTTCACGTCTGCGCGGGACCAGATCGCTTGCTGGTCGGGGCTGAATCCCATCCGATTCCAGTGGAAGATGATGTGCCTGGCCAGGATGCTGCGGAGACCGAGGCCTAGACGGTTCGTCTCCGCCGCATCAGCCGGAGCTCGGCCGCGAGATGACACGCATCCGACCAGGCAGGATCCGAGGGCGTGGCCGCTCCGTGGCGCCATCGTCGCGTAAAATCCGTCGAGTTCACTCGCGAATCCTTTGACCTTCTCTGCCTCGTGGTCCGAATCTCAAGAGTGCGACGACGGTACGGTGTCCGCCCTCGTTGAAGTCGGTCATTCGTTCGCGTGTCACGCATACGAATGATGTTGTGGGCGGAGCTGACCGTGCAGTGGTTGGCGTGCTGGTTGACTGTGCAGCTGCTGGGATCCGTGCCGTGACAGAAATGCCTCCGGCCCTTTGGAGAGCCGCCACGCGCTGCCGTTGTTCGCGAGAGAAGGGAAGTGCTCCGAACCTTGGCTGACTTGTGGCGCCGTTGCCGCGGAGGTCCGACCGGACGGCACTTTGCTGGCCCTGGGCGTTACGGAAAGGGGAGAGCAGCAGCGTGACACCCCGACGGCTGCCGCGAAGTCTCGAGCCGTTGGAAGGCGAGTCCCTGCCGGGCTTCCTGCTCCGCACGGCCTACCGCTTGGATCGCTCGCCCGTCCGAATCGCGGAGCTGTGCGGCCTGGACGTGCGGCAGCGTCGCCTCTCCTCCGCTTGCCTTCGAACCATCCGCGAGGAGACGCTGCGACAGTTCGCCTTCACCGCACGCCTGACCGAGCACGAAGCCGACGGTCTGACCTTGCGACGATTCACCCAGACCTATCCGCCACTGAGCAGGCTCCGCACGAGTACCAACAGGATCGGATCTGCCGCTTCGGTCAATTGGGCGATGACCCGCTCCAGCCGCTACTGTCCCGACTGCCTGAGGGGGGACACCAGGGCGGTCGAGCAATCCCTGGGCGGAGGGTGGCAGTTGCTCTGGCATCTTCCAGTCGTCTTTGCCTGCCTGCGCCACCGTCGCCTGCTGGAATACCTCTGCCCGGCATGCAACCTTCCGCTCAATGCGGCTGGCGGTGCAGCCGGTCACGGCCGTTCGACTCTGATCAAGAACGCCGGGCTGACCGGGCTACACCCTTTGGAATGTCGGAACACTGTTCCCCGTCACACCGGCGACCGGTCCGACAGCGCGGAGCGAGCCCGGAGCGTGCTGTGCAGAGCACGACTGGACGACTTCAACTCCCGCATCGGCACTGGCCTACCCGACGACGACTTGGATCAGCTCCTGAGCCTGCAACAGCGCGTCCTGGACTACCTCTCTCCGCAAGAGCGCGGGTGGGGCAGGGACGCCATGCCCGACAAGTCCTACTTCTCGGACCTGATCGCGATCACCCACCTCATGAAACTGACGTGGCCGCTGGGCGCGGAGTTCCTCCCTTCCTCTCACTTGGCAGCTCTCGTCCAGGCACACGCAGAACCCGTTATCGCGCAGCTCACGGCCGAACATCAGGGACGCGGAGTACGGAGCAACCGCGGTGCGAAGGTTGCCCCCAACGATTCCTTGATATGCGGTGCCCTACTCCTCGGAGCCGATGCGCTCCTGGGCGATCGCGAACTCGGCGCGCTCCGGGCCCGTGTTCAGCCACTTGCCAGCGAAGCGTACCGCCGCGCAAGAAGCTACGCCGGAGGCATCTGCAGGAGCGCCGACATTTCAGCGGCCCTCGCCCGTGCCACGGCCCGACGTATCCATGGGCTTCCCCTCCGCCGCAACCTGCGCACCGTCTCGACCCAGCATCGATACCGAGTGGAAGAGATCCCCTCTTTCCTGCCCCGGCCGTGGTTTGAACGGCACTTTGCCGCCTTCATCACGCTCTTGCCGAGCGGCGACGCAGCGATCGAACGTCACCTACGTCGGGCCGCATCCCTGCGACTGGCGGAGCTGGTGTCAGGCACAACCTGGGCCGAATGCGCGGCCGCGGTGGGCATGCAGCAGAAGCTTGCCGAGCGCACTCTCAAATACCTTGGACGCCACCTGGACGGACTCGGGCTCTGGCCGGCTTTCGAAGACGTCGTCGAACAGATTGCGAAACACCTGGATGCGACCGCGCCGCGCGTTGACTATGCCGATCGGCGCCGACGGCTGGCGTCTTGGCGCCTGCCTGTACACGACTGGCGCGCCATGTGTGACGGGCTTCCCAGGCTGGATCGGCTGAAGGAGAACGCAGACACGCGGATCGGTTCGGCCCTCATCTGGGCTGAGGCCACCCAAGGCGAGCGCATGCGCAGCCCGGTAGTGCTCGACCTTCGACAACGCGGCGAGGACACCCAGCCACTCGCCAGCAGGTTGGGCAGGCTCAGCGACGGGCTCAGAGGTCCAAGCCTGAGGCTGCGTCGCAGACTCCGGCTGTATGCAGAACACCTTGCGACTTCATGCGATCACAAGCTTGACCTGGCCGTCCCTGTGTTGCAGATCGTCCGTGACGAGACAGACTTGGCCTCCAACGCCAACCATGACAAAATTGCACAAGAGGGTCTCGAAGCGATGTCGTGGGCCGCGAGACCGGGCCGTGCGGTCCGTGAGTTGACGGACCCCGTCGAACAAATGGTGCCAGACACTTTGTGGAGCCTATTCCAACAAGTGGTTCCGACAACACCTGAACGCAAACCGGCTATCACGTCCCCACGCCATGGCGACCGGGAGAGCCTGGCTGCGATCGTGTTCACTGCGACCTCGGGCTGCGGCTGGACGCAACTCCCACTCGGGTTCGGACTCTCGGGTCAAACCGCATACCGACGGTTCATCGAATGGACCGAGGCGGGGGTGTGGGTCCGGCTGCGCCAGCTGCTCCCCGCCATCCCTGTTACTCAGGGCGAGTCGGACTGGCCCCGCCACGCCATCGATGCTGTCAGCGCCCGCGCCGACAAGAGGGAACACAGGCGGCACCGAATGGGCGTCACCTCAACAGGAGCGCAACAAAAGGGCTCATCGACGGACCTTGGGACGCACGCCAACCTGTTCGGCTGAGCCACGAAGAGGAGCAGGGCCGCCCGCGGCGCTACCTGGATGGTCACGAAGTCCTCATGGCTGTCTCCGTCGCAGCGGGACGGCTGGTCTGCCCTGGAGCGGGGACGAGCTGTCGGCCGCTGCCGAGGACGTCGCGACGGCGCCGATGCACGCTTCGCCAGCCCGCGACGGCGAGGGATCAGGACCGCCTCATAGGCGGCCGATGCGCCTGGAACCCCTCCTGACCTGCGGTGTACAAAAGTGCCAACTATCCTTCTGAAACTGGCAGGAAGGTCCGTGAGGCTAGTTGGCATCACTGCAGGTCAACATCGTGCGTTAGTGCCAACTAAGAATCCTGGTCACA
>NZ_JBEOYR010000041.1:0-62980 GCF_040297165.1 Streptomyces sp. NPDC001851
GCCCTCGGGCCAGGTGTGCCAGTCGGAGCCGTGGGCCTCGGCGAGGGCGTACCAGGTGGCCCCGCACCCCCGGAAGGGGTGCGGGGCACCGCGCACATCGGCCGGTCCGGCCGGGTCAGACGAGGAGATCACCGATCACCTTGGCCACCGACTCCGGCGACGGCAGCCCCGGGTGGTGGCTCGTGGTGCCCGTGCCCGGGTCGTAACCGTCGTGCCACTCCGGCTCGTTGACGAGGGCGCCGTCCTCCCGCAGCTGCGCGACGTTGCGCTGCACCGCGGGCTTGCGCCACATCTTGGCGCCCATCACCGGGAAGTAGACGACGGGACAGTCCACCGACAGCGCCACCGTCAGCAGACGGTTCGGCGCGGCGCCGGCCGCGGCCGCGGCCAGGGTGTGGGCGGTGGCCGGCAGCACGGCGAGCAGATCGTGGTCCGCCGCGAGCCGGGACGGCTTGTCGGTCGGCCAGTCGGCCGGGGACTCACCGCTCACCACCCGCTCGGCGAACAGGGCGAGGCTCTCGGGAGAAATGAACGAGGCCGCGGTGTGCGTCAGCAGAACCGTGAACGTACTGCCCTCGATGTGCCGCCGCAGCCCCTGGATATATGCCGGAAGTCCGGTCACCGCAATCGAACCGGTGGCCCCGATGAGTATGCGTTTCCCCGTTGTCCCCGGGGAGTTCTGAATTCCCATGCCCCGATGATGTCGCCGCCGTCCCGCCTTCGGTCAACGGCATGAACGGCAATGACAGACAGAATCCGGCGCGGGTCCAGCGGTGGTCCAGCACCGGCCAAATCCTTCGGCCGTCCCTACGGTCGGACCGTATTGAGACCGAATGCGGCCGCTGCCTAACGTCCCTTACGCACCACGCATGAGAAGGCCAACCAGTTGTCTGACGAAAAGGGGCGGACGTCGATGGAGGACCTCTTCGCGGAACTGAGCGCCCGGGCCGGCCACCGTGGCCCGGACCATGACCTGCCGGAACTCAAGCCGCAGCCCGAGCGGCGCCACGAACCCTTCCCGCTCACCGACATCCAGCAGGCGTATCTGATCGGCCGGCTGGGCGGCCTGGAACTCGGCGGCATCTCCAGCCAGTACTACCTGGAGTTCGACTGCCCCGCTCTCGACGTGGACCGGCTGACCGAGGCCCTGCGGAAGGTCGTCGCCCGGCACGACGCGCTGCGCACGGTCGCCGGGACCGGCCAGACGCAGCGGATCCTCGCCGCGGACGAGCCGGCGCCGTACCTCGTCCGCACCACGGACCTGCGCGGCCGGCCGGCCGGGGAACAGAGCGCCGCACTGGAGCGGATCCGCGCCGAACTGACCGAGCAGGTGCTGCCCGCCGACCGGGCTCCGCAGCTCGACGTCCGGGCCACCCTCCTCGACGACGGCCGGGTGCGGCTGCACCTCGCCGTCGACCTGCTCTTCCTCGACATGCGCAGCCTCTTCACGCTGATGCAGGAGTGGCGCCGCCACTATGACGACCCCGGCCTGCCCGTCCAGCCGCTGGAGCTGTCGTTCCGCGACTACGTGCTGGCACAGGAGGAACTGCGCGAGGACAGCGCGGGCCGGGCCGCCGCCGCGTACTGGGCCGAGCGCCTGGACACCTTTCCCCCGGCGCCCGAACTGCCGCTGGCCACGGCCCCCGAACAGCTCGGCACCCCGCGGTTCGTACGGCACCGCGCCGTGCTCGCCCCGCAGCGCTGGGAGGAGCTGCGGGCGGCGGCCCGCCGGCACGGGCTCACCCCCTCCGGCGTGCTGCTCGCCGCGTACGCGGAGGTGCTGCGGACCTGGTCGCGGCGGCAGGAGTTCACCCTGACCGTCACCCAGTTCCACCGGCTCCCCCTGCACCCGCAGACCGAGGAGATCATGGGCGACTTCCTCTCCCCGGGGCTGCTCGCCGTCGGCGGACGGCCCGAGGAGACGTTCGCGCAGCGGGCCGCGGACCTCCAGGAGCGGCTCCTAGCGGACCTGGCGCACGCCACGCACGGCGGCATCCGGGTGCTGCGCGACCTGGCCCGGCGCCGGGACGACGGCCGGGCGTCGATGCCGGTGGTCTTCTCCAGCACCCTCGGCGGCGAGGGCGTCCCCGGGGCGGGGGCCCTGGAGTCCTTCGGCGAGCTGGTGCACGACCACAGCCGGACCCCGCAGGTGTGGCTGGAGAACCAGATCCTGGAGCTCGACGGCCGGCTCAGCGTCAACTTCAACGCCGTCGAGGGCCTGTTCCCCGAGGGGACCCTGGAGGACATGTTCGAGGCGTACGTGACGCTGCTGCACCGGCTCGCGGACGACCCGTCGGTCTGGGACACCACCCGCGGGCTCGTACCGCTGCCGGCCGAGCAGGCCGAGGAGCGGGCGCTGGCCAACGCCACCGCCGCGGACATCCCGCCGGCCCTGCTGCACGAACTGGTCGCCGACGCGGCCCGGCGCAGCCCCGACGCGGTCGCGGTCCTCACCCCCGGCACGGAGACCACGTACCGCAAACTCACCGAGGACGCCCACCGGATCGCCCACCGGCTGCTGACCGGCCCCGCCACCGCACCGGGCGAGATCGTCGCCGTGTCCATGCGCCCGGGCGCCGCCCAGTACTCCGCGCTGCTCGGCGTGCTGCACGCAGGCGCCGCCTACGTGGCCATCGACCCGGAACTGCCCGAGGAACGGCGGCTGCGGCTGCTGGCGCGATGTTCGGTGCGCGCCGTGGTCACCGAGCCGGACCTGCGCGAGTCGCTGCGCTGGCCCGAGGGCGTGACGCTGGTGACTCCGCAGGACGCGGCCACCCTGGAGTGCTCCGCCGAGCGGCCCGCGCGCCGGAGGAGCCCCGACGACCTGGCGTACGTGATCTTCACCTCGGGATCCACCGGCGAACCCAAGGGCGTGATGATCACCCACCGGAGTGCCGCCAACACCGTGCAGGACATCAACCACCGCTTCGGCGTCGGCCCCGACGACCGGGTGCTGGCCCTCGCCCCGACCGGATTCGACCTGTCGGTGTACGACGTCTTCGGCGTCCTGGGCGCCGGCGGCACCGTCGTCGTCCCCGCCCCGGCCCGCGGCAACGACATCGCGCACTGGACCCAGCTGCTCGGCCGCTACGGCGTGACCATCTGGAACAGCGTGCCCGCCCCGATGCGCATGTGGATCGACTCGCTCGGCGACGGCGGCGCCCCGCGCGGATGCCGGCTGCGCCTCGCCCTGCTCAGCGGCGACTGGATACCCGTGGACCTGCCGGACCGGATCCGGGAGAAGATCCCCGCGATGCGGGTGATCAGCCTGGGTGGCGCCACCGAGGGCTCGATCTGGTCGATCCACCACCCGATCGAGACCGTACGGCCGGAGTGGTCGAGCATCCCCTACGGCAAGCCGCTCGCCAACCAGACCATGCATGTCCTCAACCAGTGGCTGGAGCCGTCGCCCGTCGGGGTCACCGGCGAGATCCACATCGGCGGCACCGGCGTGGCCCAGGGGTACCTGGGCGACCCCGAGCGCACCGCCGAACGCTTCCTCGTCCACCCCGTCACGGGGGAGCGCCTCTACCGCACCGGCGACCTCGGCCGCTACCTGCCCGGCGGCGACATCGAGATCCTGGGCCGCGAGGACTTCCAGGTGAAGATCAACGGCTACCGGGTCGAGCTGGGCGAGATCGAGGCCGCACTCGTCCGCCAGCCGGGCGTGCGCACCGCGCTGGTCACCGCGCCCGCCCACGCCCGCACCGGCCAGCGGCAGATCGCCGCCTACGTGGTGCCCGAGGCCGGCGCCGACCCGGACCCGGCCGCGCTGCGCGAGGCGCTGGCGGCCCTGCTGCCCGGCTACATGGTGCCCAGCCGCTTCCTGACGCTCGACTCCCTGCCGCTGACCGCCAACGGCAAGATCGACCACAAGGCGCTGCCCACGCCGTGGAACGACGACTCCGAGGCCGGCGACCGCAGGACCGCACCCCGCGGCCGGCTGGAGGAGCGGCTGTTCGAGCTGTGGTCGCAGCAGCTCGGCCACCGCGACTTCGGGGTGGAGGAGGGCTTCTTCGACATCGGCGGCGACTCCCTGCACGCCGTCGGCCTGCTCGCGCTGCTGCGCACCGAGTTCGGCATCGGCGCCGAGGCGGAGCAGGAGATGGTCGAGGGACTGTTCATGAACGCGTCGATCGCGTCCTTCGCCGAACTCATGGGATCCGTCGAGGAGCAGGCCGCGTGAGTGCCACCCGAGAACCCGCCGCGCAGGTCCGCGAGTGGGAGTACGTGATCGTCGGAGCGGGCTCGGCCGGTGCCGTCACCGCCGCCCGGCTCGCCGCCCGGGACTCCGGGAACGTCCTGCTGCTGGAGGCGGGCGCCGACCAGCCCCGTCCCCGGGACCGGTCCCATCCGCTGGCCGACGCCGGCCGGCTCGTGCTCGCCGGCTACAACTGGGACTACCGGGCCAACCTGCGCACCAGCAGCCGCCTGGAGGACCTGGTCCGGGGCGCCGGCACGCCGGCCGGCGCGCCCCCCGGCCGGGCCGGCGCCCGCGCACTGTGGGAACGCTTCCCCTACCAGCTCGGCAAGGTCGTCGGCGGCGGCTCCGCCGTCAACGGCGCCATCGCCCTGCGCGGCCTGCCCCGCGACTTCGCCGCCTGGGCGGCGCACGGCAACCCCGACTGGTCCTGGGAGCAGGTGCTCCCCTTCTACAAGGACATCGAGAACGACGCCGACTTCCCCGGCCCGCTGCACGGCGACAGCGGCCCGCTGCCCGTCCGCCGCACCCCGCGCGAGCAGGTGCACGAACTGGACGCGGCGTTCTGGGAGGAGTGCAACCGGCAGGGCGTCGCCACGCTGCCGGACCTCAACGCGGGCGCCGAGGCCGGGGTCGGCCCGATCCCCGGCAACGCGGTCGACGGCGAACGCGTGGACGCCGCCACCGCGTTCCTCTCCGCCGCGCGCAACCTGCCCCACCTGCGCCTGCGTACCGGGGTCCGGGTCACCCGGGTGCTGTTCGAGAAGAACCGGGCCGTCGGCGTGGAGACCGAGACGGACGGCCGGCCCGGCACCATCCGCGCCCGGCACGTCGTGCTGTGCGCCGGCGCCGTCGGCACCCCCGCCATCCTCCAGCGCTCCGGCGTCGGCGACGCGGCGCTGCTCCGCGCGCTCGGCATCACCCCGGTCGCCGACCTGCCCGGCGTGGGCAGGAACCTGGTGGACCACCCCTCGGTCGTCATCTGGTCCCGGCCGGCCGACGGGGTGTGCACGCCGGGCCTGCCCTGGCGGCAGGTCGCGGCCCGCATGAGCAGCGGCTTCGACGACGACGTGGACATCCAGGTCGGGCTGCTCAACAA
The DNA here is from genome assembly GCF_040297165.1 of Streptomyces sp. NPDC001851. NCBI lineage: Bacteria > Bacillati > Actinomycetota > Actinomycetes > Kitasatosporales > Streptomycetaceae > Streptomyces > Streptomyces sp. NPDC001851. Next base: position 5,301 of record NZ_JBEOYR010000041.1, read on the forward strand.
CGTGGAGAGCCACACCATCCCCGGCTTCGTGGACCGCCTCGGCTGGCCGCTGGTCGTGGGCGCCTCGGTGATGCTGATGCGCCCGCGCTCCCGCGGCCGGGTCTTCCTCGACAGCGCCGACCCCACCGCCGCGCCCGTCATCGAACTGGGCCTCGGCACCGACCCGGAGGACGTGGAACGCCTCTGCCACGGCGTGCGCCGGGCCTGGGGCTTCCTGCGTTCACCGGGCCTGGCCGGCCGGCTGGTGCAGACCCAGTTCTGGAGCGACCGGATGATCGCCAGCGACGGCGTCGTGCGCAGCGGCGTGCGCCACATCATGAACCCCGGCTGGCACGCGGCCGGTTCCTGCCGGATGGGGCCCGCCACCGACCCGTGGGCGGTCGCCGGCCAGGACGGCCGGGTGCACGGCACCGAACACCTGCGCATCGCCGACGCCTCGCTCTTCCCGGCGATCCCCGGCGTGCCCACCAACCTGACCACCCTGATGCTGGCCGAGAAGCTGGCCCGGAGCACGAAGGAGTGACCGTGCAGCCTCGATCCGGTTCCCCGGTACTGCTCTACTGCTTTCCGCACGCCGGGGCGACCTCCCTGGTCTACCGGGGCTGGCAGCCGCTGACGGGTCCGCACCTGTCGGTCCGGGGCGTGGACGCCCCGGGCCGCGGGACGCGCCGCCGCGAGCGCCGGGCCGCGGGCTTCCACGCCCTGGTGCGCGCCATGGCCGAGCAGGTGCTCGCCGACCTGCTGGCCGAGCGGGCCCGCACCCCCGGCGTGCGCTGGGCGACCTTCGGGCACAGCTTCGGCGCCACGACGAGCCTGGCGGTCGCCGCCGCCGTGGCCCGCCAGGCGGGCACAGCACCCGAACGCGCCGTGCTGTCCGGGGCCGTACCGCCCGCCCTCCAGCGGCCCGGGGAACTGCTCGCCGGCGTACCCGACGAGGAACTGCTCGCCCGGACCGCCGCCGACGGCGGCACCCCGCCCGCGGTGCTCGCCGACCCCACGATGAGCCGCATCCTGCTGCGGATGCTGCGCGAGGACGACGCCGTACGGGCCGAGTTCGCGCGGGAGGCCGCCGGGCTGCGGGTGGACTTCCCGCTCACCCTGATCGCCGCCCGCGAGGACGTGCACGCCCCGCCGGAGAAGGTCTGGCCGTGGTCCGCGCACAGCACGGCCCCGGTCCGCCGGGTGGAGATCGACGGCGGTCACTTCGCGGCCGTACAGAACCCCAAGGAAACCCTGACGACCGTCGCCGACCACACCGGCGCCGGGGAGAGGTGACCGCATGGCACGCAGGCGCTACGAGGCGGAGCACGAGCAGTTCCGCGACGCATGCCAGGAGTTCCTGACCCGGGAGGTCGTGCCGTACCACGACCGGTGGGAGCGCGACGGCATCGTCGACCGGGAGGTGTGGCGCAAGGCCGGGAAGGCGGGCCTGCTCGGCATCGGCGTGGCACCCGAGTACGGCGGGGGCGGCGAGCCCGACTTCCGCTACCCGGCCGTCTTCGCCCAGGAGATCATGTGGGCGCGGGCGACGGCACCGGGGTTCGTCGCGCACAACGACGTCATCGCCGGATACCTGGCCGAGCGCACCACCGAGGAGCAGCGCGCCCGGTGGCTGCCCGGACTCTGCGCCGGCGAGCTGATCGCGGCGATCGCGATGAGCGAGCCCGACGCCGGCTCCAACGTCGCCGACATCCGCACGACCGCCGTGCGCGACGGGGACGGCTATGTCCTGAACGGGCAGAAGACCTTCATCACCAACGGCGAGAACGCCGACGTCGTCGTGGTCGCCGCCAAGACCGCGCCCGAGCGCGGCGCCCAGGGCATCAGCCTGCTGGTGGTCGAACGCGGCACCCCCGGGTTCACCCGCGGCCGGCGCATGGAGAAACTCGGCTGGCACGCCAGCGACACCTGCGAGCTGTTCTTCGACGACTGCCGGGTGCCGGCCGAGAACCTCATCGGCAAGGAGAACGCCGGGCTCGCCTATCTGATGGCCGGGCTGCCCCGGGAGCGGCTGAGCATCGCGACCGTCGCGGTGGGCGCGGCCGAGCGGATGCTCGCCGACACCCTGGAGTACGCCCGCACCCGGGAGGCGTTCGGGCAGATCATCGGCGGCTTCCAGCACAACCGGTTCCAGCTCGCCACGATGGACACCGAACTCACCATCGCCCAGGTCTTCCTGGACCACTGCATCGGCGAACTCAACGCGGGACGGCTGTCGGTGACGGACGCGGCGAAGGCGAAGTGGTGGACGACCGAGCTGCAGGTGGACATGGCCAACCGGTGCCTGCAACTGCACGGCGGCTACGGCTACCTGAAGGAGAGCGCGATCTCCCGGGAGTGGGCCAACGCCCGGGTGCAGACGATCTACGGCGGAACCACGGAAGTGATGAAGGAGCTGATCGGGCGGTCCCTCGGCCTGTGACCAGCACGAGCGACGGGCGTCCGAAAACAGCACATCGCGTTGCGAGTTCGGGGACGTGGTCGATGTAATGACACCGTGGACCAGTCCCCGACCATCGCCCAGGCCCTGTCCGAGGTCGGCCCCCGGCTCAAGCGGCTGCGCACCGCCCGCGGTGTCACGCTGGCCGCGCTGTCGGAGGCCACCGGCATCTCCAAGAGCACGCTGTCACGGCTGGAGTCGGGCCAGCGCCGCCCCAGCCTGGAACTGCTGCTGCCCATCGCCCAGGCGCACCAGGTTCCGCTCGACGAACTGGTCGGCGCCCCGGAGGTGGGCGATCCGCGGGTCCGGCTCAAGCCGCACCGGGTGCACGGCAACACCGTGCTGCCGCTGACCCGCCAGCCCGGCCCGATCCAGAGCTACAAGATGGTCCTGCCGGCCGGCCGCACCACGCCGGAGCTGTGCACCCACGAGGGATACGAGTGGCTGTACGTGCTCTCCGGCCGGCTGCGGCTCGTCCTCGCCGACCACGACCTGGTCCTCGGCCCCGGCGAGGTGGCCGAGTTCGAGACCCGGCTGCCGCACTGGTTCGGCAGCACCGGCGAGGGCCCCGTCGAGGTCCTGAGCCTCTTCGGCCGCCAGGGCGAGCGGATGCATGTACGGGCCCGCCCGACCCACCGGGCGCACGCCTGAACGCCGCGCCGGCCGGGACGCCGACACGCCGACGCCGGGGGCACCCGCGGGCTCCCGCGGGTGCCCCCGGCGGTGAAGGGACGCCGGACGCCTGACGACAGGACCTAGTGGGCCGCGGCCGTGGTCGCGGACGTCGCGCGGTGTGCGGTGACGGCCCGCTCGATCTCCTCGTCCACCAGGTCGTGGTTGAGCGCGAACGCGGCGGCAGCCCCCATACCGGCCGCGGTGACGGCCTGGGCGCGACTGTCCACCACGTTGCCGACCGCCCACAGGCCCGGCCGGCTGGTCCGCCCGGTCCGGTCGGTGACGAGCCAGCCGGCCTCGTCCCGCGCACAGCCGAGACCGTCGAAGACCGCGTCGTTCGGGGTCATCTTCGGGAAGACGAACACCGCGGAGCACTCCAGGGTCCGCCCGTCGGCGAGCTCCACCCCGTACAGCCGCCCGTCCTTGGTGAGCACACCCGACACCGGCCCCTCGGCCACCCTGACCCCGCGCGCGTCCATGCGCTCCCGGTCCTCCTCGGTGACCGGCTGGGTGTGCGGGACGTACACGACGTCGTGCGACCACTGGCGCAGCAGCAGCGCCTGCCCGGCGGAGGCCGGGTGAACGCCCAGTACCACCAGCGGCTGGTCACGGACCTCGTAGCCGTGGCAGTACGGGCAGAAGATCACGTCCTTGCCCCACCGCGCGCGCAGCCCCGGGATGGCGGGCAGTTCGTCGCGCAGGCCCGTGGCGAGGACGACATGGCGGGCGTCCAGCGTCGCGCCGCCGGCCAGCCGGACCACGTACCCGCCCGGCTCGCCGGGCTCCACCTGGTCCACCTGGCCCTCCACCAGGACGGCGCCGTAGCGGGCTATCTCCGCGCGTCCGGTCTCCAGCACGCTGAGCGGGGGGACCCCGTCACGGGACAGGAAGCCGTGCATATGGGCCGAGGGTGCGTTGCGGGGCTCCCCGGAGTCGATGACGGCGACGGAGCGACGGGCCCGCGCGAGCACGAGCGCGGCGTTCAGCCCGCCCGCCCCGCCGCCTATCACGATGACGTCGTACGAGGTCCGGTTGGTCGTGTCGTTGAATGCGCCGGTCATGGCGACCACCTCCGCCGCAAGGGTGCGGCGGAGGCTCGGCCCGAGCAATTTTTGTTGCCGTTTCCGGAACGCCGCCAGGACGCGTTCCGTGGCCGGTGTCCCGGTCGACCGGCCGTCCGTGACGGCGCCTTTCCCGAAGGCCGTCAGATGTCCCGGAAGATCTCGATCTGGGCGCCGATCGAGTTCAGGCGCTCGGCGAGGTCCTCGTAGCCCCGGTTGATGACGTACACGTTGCGCAGCACCGAGGTGCCCTCGGCCGCCATCATCGCCAGCAGGACGACCACGGCGGGGCGCAGGGCGGGCGGGCACATCATCTCGGCCGCGCGCCAGCGGGTCGGCCCCTCCACCAGCACCCGGTGCGGGTCGAGGAGTTGCAGCCGGCCGCCGAGGCGGTTGAGGTCCGTGAGGTAGATGGCGCGGTTGTCGTAGACCCAGTCGTGGATGAGCGTCTGGCCCTGCGCGACCGCCGCGATGGCCGCGAAGAACGGGACGTTGTCGATGTTCAGGCCCGGGAACGGCATGGGGTGGATCTTGTCGATCGGCGCCTCCAGCTTGGAGGGCCGGACGGTCAGGTCCACCAGGCGGGTACGGCCGTTGTCCGCGACGTACTCGGGGCTGCGGTCGTGGTCGAGGCCCATCTCCTCCAGGACCGCCAGCTCGATCTCCAGGAACTCGATCGGCACCCGGCGCACCGTCAGCTCCGACTCGGTCACCACGGCTGCGGCCAGCAGGCTCATCGCCTCGACCGGGTCCTCGGAGGGGGAGTAGTCGACGTCGACGTCGATGTTCGGCACGCCGTGCACGGTGAGCGTGGTGGTGCCGATGCCCTCGACCTTGACGCCGAGGGCCTCCAGGAAGAAGCACAGGTCCTGGACCATGTAGTTGGAGGAGGCGTTGCGGATGACCGTCACGCCGTCGTGCCGGGCGGCGGCCAGCAGCGCGTTCTCGGTCACGGTGTCGCCGCGCTCGGTCAGCACGATCGGGCGGTCGGGGCGGACCGTGCGGTCGACCTGTGCGTGGTACTGCCCCTCGGTGGCCGCGATGTCCAGGCCGAACCGGCGCAGCGCGATCATGTGCGGCTCGATGGTCCGCGTACCGAGGTCGCAGCCGCCGGCGTACGGCAGTTTGAAGTGGTCCATGCGGTGCAGCAGCGGGCCGAGGAACATGATGATGGAGCGGGTGCGTACGGCAGCGTCCGCGTCGATCGCCGTCATCTCCAGCTCGGCGGGCGGCACCAGCTCCAGGTCCACGCCGTCGTTGATCCAGCGGGTGCGCACGCCGATGGAGTTCAGCACCTCCAGGAGGCGGTACACCTCCTCGATCCGCGCGACCCGGCGCAGCACCGTCCGGCCCTTGTTGAGCAGCGAGGCGCACAGCAGGGCCACGCAGGCGTTCTTGCTGGTCTTGACGTCGATGGCACCGGACAGCCGACGGCCGCCGACGACGCGCAGATGCATCGGACCCGCGTATCCCAGCGACACGATCTCGCTGTCCAGGGCTTCACCGATTCGGGCGATCATCTCAAGGCTGATGTTCTGGTTCCCGCGCTCGATGCGGTTGACCGCGCTCTGGCTGGTGCCGAGAGCCTCCGCCAGCTGCGTCTGTGTCCAGCCTCGGTGTTGCCGGGCGTCACGGATGAGCTTGCCGATGCGTACGAGGTAGTCGTCTGCCATGGGGTTGAGGTTATCTCAGATATGAGATGGCGCCTGTTGGGGGGTCCGTTCGGGTGACGTCCGTGACGGACCGTCAGTGCGCCCTGGCGCAATGGCAGGACGGCGGCTGGGAGGTTCCGGGCAAATCCACCGATGTCGCATGACACTCGGTTACCCAGGCAACCCCGGTCCACGCGCGCCCCTCTCTGTCCCCGAAGGGGGATACACATGAGGACCAAGATGCGCCGCCGCCTCGTCACCGCGTTGCTCGCAGGCTGCTGCGCGCTCGTCTCCTGCGGCGCGCGGCACGCGGACGCGGCGCGCGGCGGCCCGGGCTCACCGTCACCGCGGGCGACCGCGGCGACCGTGGCCGACAGGGCGTGCGATGTCGGGAACGTTCCGGAGGACACGAACGACGACCAGGAGCTCCCGGACACGACGACCGACGACCAGGGGCTTCCGGATGAGACGTCCGACGACCAGGACGACCGGGGCCTGCCGGACGAGACGTCGGACGATCAGGGTGGCCAGGAGCTTCCGGACACCACCACCGACGACCAGGGGCCGTCCGCGGGCGACACGGCGGACACGACCACCGACGACCAGGGGTCGCCCTCGGGGGCGCCGGGGACCGGGCCGCACCGCTGGTTCTCGATGAAACGGGAATTCCGTGCCTACCTGACGACGAGCGCCCCGAAGGGCGACGCCGCCATCGCCGCCCATGTCGACAGGGTCTGCATCCGCACGCCCGACGACAGCGGCCGTACGGAGGCCGATGTGTGGGTCGACTACGGCGTCTGGGACGACCAGAAGCTGGAGCACGCCGCCGACGCGTTCGTCCGCTGGCGGAAGTCCGTCTACGGCGACCACGGTCATGCGGAGGTCCTGGCTCCCGCCAAGATGACCGCCGAGCGGAGCTGGTAGCCGCCCCCGGCGCGGCCCGGAGTGCGCGCCGGGCCGGGTCGGGCATGACCATCCAGCGCCCATGTACTAGAGTTATCTCGACATCGAGATATCTGCCGAGGCGCACCGTAGCCGCCACTCCAGTAAGGCATGCCTAACTTAGCCTGCCCTCACTGGTTCGGCCAAGCCGGCGTGGCGGCACGATTGACGGTGGTACGCGCACATCAATGAAGGAGACTGTCGTGTCGGCGAACAGCTTCGACGCCCGCAGCACGCTGCAGGTGGGCGACGAGTCGTACGAGATCTTCCGGCTGGACAAGGTGGAGGGCTCGGCCCGCCTGCCGTACAGCCTCAAGGTCCTGCTGGAGAACCTGCTCCGCACGGAGGACGGCGCGAACATCACCGCCGACCACATCCGCGCCCTCGGCAGCTGGGACTCGCAGGCCCAGCCCAGCCAGGAGATCCAGTTCACGCCGGCCCGCGTGATCATGCAGGACTTCACCGGCGTGCCCTGTGTCGTGGACCTCGCGACCATGCGTGAGGCCGTGAAGGAGCTCGGCGGCGACCCCGCCAAGATCAACCCGCTGGCGCCGGCCGAGCTGGTCATCGACCACTCCGTCATCGCCGACAAGTTCGGCACCAACGACGCCTTCAAGCAGAACGTCGAGCTGGAGTACGGGCGCAACAAGGAGCGCTACCAGTTCCTGCGCTGGGGCCAGACCGCGTTCGACGAGTTCAAGGTCGTACCCCCGGGCACCGGCATCGTCCACCAGGTGAACATCGAGCACCTGGCCCGTGTCGTCATGGTCCGCGACGGCAAGGCCTACCCGGACACCCTGGTCGGCACCGACTCGCACACCACGATGGTCAACGGCCTCGGCGTCCTCGGCTGGGGCGTCGGCGGCATCGAGGCCGAGGCCGCCATGCTCGGCCAGCCGGTCTCCATGCTCATCCCGCGCGTCGTCGGCTTCAAGCTCACCGGTGAGCTGCCCACCGGCACCACCGCCACCGACCTCGTGCTCACCATCACCGAGATGCTCCGCAAGCACGGTGTGGTCGGCAAGTTCGTCGAGTTCTACGGCGAGGGTGTGGCGGCCACGAGCCTCGCCAACCGCGCCACCATCGGCAACATGTCCCCGGAGTTCGGCTCCACCGCCGCGATCTTCCCGATCGACGACGAGACCCTGAACTACCTGCGCCTGACCGGCCGCAGCGACCAGCAGGTCGCCCTCGTCGAGGCCTACGCCAAGCAGCAGGGCCTCTGGCTGGACCCGAAGGCCGAGCCGGACTTCTCCGAGAAGCTCGAACTGGACCTGTCCACGGTCGTCCCGTCCATCGCCGGCCCCAAGCGCCCGCAGGACCGCATCGTCCTCGCCAACGCCGCCGAGCAGTTCAAGCTGGACGTGCGCAACTACGTCGACGACGTCGACGAGGCGGGCAAGGAGTCCTTCCCGGCCTCCGACGCCCCGGCCGCCCACCCCAACGGCTTCCCGTCCAACCCGTGCCCGGTCACCGCCCCCGACGGCACGACCTACGAGCTGGACCACGGTGCGGTGACGGTCGCGGCCATCACCTCCTGCACCAACACCTCCAACCCGTACGTCATGATCGGCGCCGCCCTGGTCGCCAAGAAGGCGGTCGAGAAGGGCCTGACCCGCAAGCCGTGGGTCAAGTCCACCCTCGCCCCGGGCTCGAAGGTCGTCACCGACTACTTCGAGAAGGCCGGCCTCACCCCGTACCTGGACAAGCTCGGCTTCAACCTCGTCGGTTACGGCTGCACCACCTGCATCGGCAACTCCGGCCCGCTGCCGGAGGAGGTCTCCAAGGCCGTCAACGAGCACGACCTCGCGGTCACCTCGGTCCTGTCCGGCAACCGGAACTTCGAGGGCCGGATCAACCCCGACGTCAAGATGAACTACCTGGCGTCCCCGCCGCTGGTCGTCGCGTACGCCATCGCGGGCTCCATGAAGGTGGACATCACCCGTGACGCCCTGGGCACCGACCAGGACGGCAACCCGGTCTACCTGAAGGACATCTGGCCGACCGAGGCCGAGGTCAACGAGGTCGTCGCGAGCGCCATCGGCGAGGACATGTTCTCCAAGTCCTACCAGGACGTCTTCGCGGGCGACGCCCAGTGGCAGTCGCTGCCGGTCCCGACGGGCAACACCTTCGAGTGGGACCCGGAGTCCACCTACGTCCGCAAGCCCCCGTACTTCGAGGGCATGGGCATGGAGCCGGCCCCGGTCGAGGACATCGCCGGCGCCCGCGTCCTGGCCAAGCTCGGCGACTCGGTGACGACGGACCACATCTCGCCCGCCGGCGCCATCAAGGCCGACACCCCGGCCGGCAAGTACCTCACCGAGCACGGTGTGGAGCGCCGTGACTTCAACTCCTACGGCTCCCGCCGAGGCAACCACGAGGTCATGATCCGCGGCACGTTCGCCAACATCCGCCTGCGCAACCAGATCGCGCCGGGCACCGAGGGCGGCTACACCCGCGACTTCACCCAGGACGGCGGTCCGGTCTCCTTCATCTACGACGCCTCGCAGAACTACCAGGCCGCCGGCATCCCGCTGGTCGTCCTGGCCGGCAAGGAGTACGGCTCCGGCTCGTCCCGCGACTGGGCCGCCAAGGGCACCGCGCTCCTCGGCGTCAAGGCCGTCATCGCCGAGTCGTACGAGCGCATCCACCGCTCGAACCTCATCGGCATGGGCGTCCTGCCGCTGCAGTTCCCGGAGGGTGCCTCCGCCGCCTCCCTCGGCCTGACCGGCGAGGAGACCTTCTCCATCTCCGGCGTGACCGAGCTGAACGAGGGCACCACCCCGCGCACGGTCAAGGTCACCACCGACACCGGTGTCGAGTTCGACGCGGTCGTCCGCATCGACACCCCCGGTGAGGCCGACTACTACCGCAACGGCGGCATCATGCAGTACGTGCTGCGCAACCTGATCCGCAAGTAAGCGGCGGCGCCCAGCGGTTCAGGGCCGCGTCCCCGGTGTCCGGGGACGCGGCCCTTCGCCGTCCGCTCAGTCGCCCAGGAGTTCGCCGAGGTCCGGCACCGCCAGTTCGGCCCAGATCACCTTGCCCTGGTCCGTGTAGCGGGTACCCCAGCGCTCGGCCAGCTGCGAGACCAGGAAGAGACCTCGGCCGCCCTCGTCCGTCGTCGCCGCGTACCGCAGATGCGGTGAGGTGCTGCTGGCGTCGGCCACCTCGCAGATCAGCCTGCGGTCGTGGATCAGCCGCACATGGATCGGATCGGAGCCATAGCGGATGGCGTTGGTGATCAGCTCGCTCAGCACCAGCTCCATGCCGAAGCCCAGATCCGACAGACCCCAGGCGTCGAGCTGCGCGGAGACCGCGGCACGCATGCCCGACACGGCCGCCGGGTCGCGCGGCACGTCCCAGTCGGCGACGTTCCCGGCCGGCAGCACCCGGGTGCGCGCGATCAGCAGGGCCACGTCGTCCACCGGCCGCTCGGGCAGCAGCGCGTCCAGCACCGCCTGGCAGCTCTCCTCCGGCGCCCGGTCGGGATGACCCGCCAGCGCCCGGCGCAGCAGCTCCATGCCCACATCCAGATCCCGCGTACGGTCCTCGATGAGCCCGTCGGTGTACAGCACCAGCTGGCTGCCCTCGGGAAGCTCCAGCTCGGCCGTCTGGAACGGCATGCCGCCCAGGCCCAGCGGCGGCCCGGCCGGCACCTCGGGGAAGGTGACACCGCCGTTGGGGTGGACCAGCGCCGGCACCAGATGCCCGGCGCGGGCCATGGCACAGCGGCGCGTCACCGGGTCGTAGATCGCGTACAGGCAGGTGGCGCCCACGATCTCCCCGGACCTCTCCGGGCAGGCCTCGTGCTGGTCGATCCGGCCGACCAGATCGTCCAGATGACTGAGCAGCTCGTCGGGCGGCAGGTCGAGCGTGGAGAAGTTGTGCACCGCGGTCCGCAGCCGCCCCATCGTGGCGGCGGCGTGCAGCCCGTGCCCCACCACGTCGCCGACGGCCAGCGCCACCCGGCTGCCCGGCAGCGGGATCACGTCGAACCAGTCCCCGCTCACCCCCGACTGGGCGGGCAGATAGCGGTAGCCCACGTCGAGGGCGCTCTGCTCGGGCAGCGTGCGCGGCAGCAGACTGCGCTGGAGGGTGACCGCGAGGGCGTGCTCACGGGTGTACCGGCGGGCGTTGTCGATGCTGACCGCCGCCCGGGCCACCAGCTCCTCCGCCAGCGACAGCTCCTCCGCGTCGAAGGGCTCCCGCTTGGACCGCCAGAAGTTGACCATGCCGAGCACGACACCGCGGGCCTGGATGGGGGCGGTGACCAGCGAGTGGATGCCGAAGTCCACGATCTGCCGGGCCCGCTCCGGGTCCTGCTCCTGCCAGTCCCGCGCGGCCGACAGGTCGGTCACCAGCTCGGAGCGGCCGGCGTCGTAGCCGCGCGCCTGCGGGGTGGAGGGCAGGAAGTCGATCAGCCGGCCCTTCTCGTAGAGCGGGTGGTCGTCCCGGATGCCGCCCACGGCCACGCGCCGCATGTCCGTCGCCGTGGGCCCCGGCTCCTCACCGTGCAGCACGGCGTCGGCCACGTCCACGGTGACGAAGTCGGCGAAGCGGGGCACGGCGACCCGCACCAGCTCGTCGGCCGTGCGGACCACGTCAAGGCTGGTGCCGATGCCCAGCCCCGCGTCGTACAGCAGCTCCAGGCGTTCCCGGGCGACCTCCGCCCTGCCGGACACCGCCTGCAGTTCGGTGGAGTCGCGCAGCGTCACCACGGTGCCCTCGGGGCATCCCGCGCGGTCGGTGGGCCGCTGGTTGACCGCCAGCAGCCGGCCCCCGGCGAAGTGCACCTCGTCGCCGGCCTCACGCCCGGAGACCAGCAGCTCCGTCATCGCGGGATCGAGTCCCGGCAGCTCCCGCACGGTGCGCCCCTCGGCGTCGGGGGGCAGCTCCAGCAGCCGCCGGGCCTCGTCGTTGGCGAGCAGGATCCGCCGCTCGGCATCGACGATGAGCACGCCCTCCCGCACCGAGTGCAGCACCGTGTCGTGGTGCTCGTACATACGGGTCATCTCGTCCGGTGCCAGGCTGTGCGTCTGCCGCCGCAGCCGCCGGCCCACCAGCGCCGTACCGCCGGTCGTGACCACCAGCGCGCCCGCCCCGGCGGCCAGGATGATCGGCAGCTGCCGGTCCACCGCGCTGGTCACCCGCTTCACCTTCAGCCCGGCGGAGACCAGGGCCGTGACCCTGCCATGGGCGTCGTCGACGGGAACGGTGGCCTGCACCTCGTGGCCGAGCGGGCCGTGGACGCTCTCCGTGTAGACCTTCCCGGCCAGCGAGGGTCCGATCCGGCCCACGAACCGGTGACCGATCTTGCTGGGGATGGGGTGGGTGTAGCGGATGCCCTTGGTGTTCATCACCACGATGAAGTCGACGCCCGCGGCCTTGCGCCCCGCCTCGGTGAGCGGCTGCAGCACCTTCGACGGGTCCGGGGCGCGCAGCGCCTGGAGGATGCCGGGAGAGTGGGCGAAGGTCTGCGCCACGGCTATGGAACGGCGCCGGGCCTCCATACCGGTGTCGCGTTCCGACTGCATGACGAGGGCGAGGACGCCGCAGAGCACGAGCAGCACCACCAGCGCGATCTGGAGCAGGAAGACCTGTCCGGCAACGCTGCGCGGGCTCCGGCGGACCTTGGAACGCCATGTCATGCGCCCGAATCGGGCGGAAGGGTCCGACATGTGGCATTTCTAGCACCCGTCGCGGGTGTTGACTACGCCGGTCCATGAGATGGACGCCACATTTCGTCTCCTCGCAGGTCACAGGGCCGGCATCTGGTCACAGAGGCCCCACCCGTATCGCGCTCGCGTCAGGCCAGCAGCTCCACCTCCGCCAGCGTCGAGGCGCCGTCCAGGACGAGCCGGTACTTCGGGTACGTGCCCGGCGCGGCGATGGTGAACACCCGGGTCTGGCGGTCCCAGGGGAAGCTCTCGCCGGAGCGGCGGTCCAGGGTCTGCCAGGTGGTGCCGTCCGCGGAGCCCTGCAGGGTCCAGCCGGCCGGCGCCCTGGTGTGGTCGGCCGACGAGGTCAGCGTGTACTGGACGGGCCGTACCGCCTCGTCGACCGGCAGGTCCACCGAGGCGACCGTCGCGTCCGTCGCCGACGTGTTGTCGAAGAGCGGTCCGTTCCCCTTGAGGACGTCCGCCCGGGGCACCGGCACCTGGTCGTCCTGGGTGACGGAGACCGGAGCGGCGTTCTTGCCCGTGCCCCACGTCGACGGCCTGGCGCCCATGGAGAACTCCAGCACCCCGCCCCCGGTCAGCAGCGAGTGGGGGAGCGAGGTGGACGTCCAGGGACGGCCGTTGAACGTCACCCCCTGGATGTAGACGTTCTCGGCGCTGTTCCGCGGTGCCTTGACGACCAGGTCACGGCCGTTCTCCAGGTGCACGGTGACCTTCGTGAACAGCGGGGAGCCGATGGAGTACTCGCCGCTGCCCATCACCAGCGGATAGAAGCCGAGCGCCGAGAACAGGTACCAGCCCGACTGCTCGCCGTTGTCCTCGTCGCCGTGGTAGCCCTGCCCGATCTCGCTGCCGGTGTACAGCCGGGACAGCACCTCACGGACGTACGCCTGCGCCTTCCAGGGCTCGCCGGCCGCGTCGTACATGTAGATGACGTGGTGGGCGACCTGGTTGGAGTGGCCGTACATGCCCATCCGGACGTCGCGTGCCTCGGCCATCTCGTGGATGACACCGCCGTAGGACCCGACGTAGTCCGGCGAGGCGGTCTCCGGGGTCGCGAAGTACTCGTCCAGCTTCTCCGCGAGGCCCTGGCGGCCGCCGTACAGGTTGGCCAGGCCCCGGCTGTCCTGCGGGGCGGTGAAGGCATAGCCCCAGCCGTTGGTCTCCGTGTAGTCGTAGCCCCACACGCGCGGGTCGTACTTCGAGGAGTCCAGCCGCCAGTTCCCCTTGGCGTCGCGGCCCTGGAAGAAGCCCGCCTTGGTGTCGAACAGGTCCACATAGTCCCGGGCGCGGTTGAGGAAGTACGCGGACTCGTCCTGGTAGTGCCTCTCGCCGGTCTTCCGGTACAGGGCCTCGCCCATCTTCGCGATGCCGTAGTCGTTGACGTAGCCCTCCATCGCCCAGGACAGGCCCTCGGTGGTGGCGGTGCTGGTGTAGCCGAGGAACGGTGAGGTGCTCATGCCCTTGCGGCCCACGCCCGACATCGGCGGGACGACGGTCGCGTTCTTCAGGGCCGCGTCGTAGGCCGCCTTCGCGTCGAACTTCACCCCCTTCACATACGCGTCGGCGAACGCCACGTCCGAGGAGGTGCCGGTCATCAGGTCGGCGTAGCCGGGGGACGACCAGCGCGAGGTCCAGCCGCCGTCCTTGTACTGCTGCACGAACCCGTCGGCCATCTCGCCCGCCTGGGAGGGGGTCAGCAGGGAGTACGCCGGCCACGTGGTGCGGTAGGTGTCCCAGAATCCGTTGTTGACGTACACCTTCCCGGCGACGATCTTGGCGCCGGTGTGGGTCGGGGTGTCCTGGCTCTGCATCGGCGAGAAGGGCGAAGCGTACTGGTAGGAGTCCCCGGCCTTCTCGAAGCCGGAGTTCGGGTACAGGTACAGCCGGTACATGCTGGAGTACAGCGTGGTCAGCTGGTCCGGGGTCGCGCCCTCCACCTCGACCTTGCCGAGCAGCCGGTCCCAGGTGCGCTGCGCCCGCTCCTTCACCGTGTCGAAGGAGGTGCCGTCCGGGATCTCCTGGCGCAGGTTGTCCTTCGCCTGGTCGACGCTGATCAGCGAGGTCGCCAGGCGCAGCGTGACGGTGTGGTCCGCGCCCGCGCCGAACCGCAGGTAGCCCTTCACCCCGCTCGATCCGCCGCCGGTCACCGGCTTGTCGAACGTGCCGTACACGAACAACCGGGTGGCACCGGTCGACAGCCCCGACTTCACGTCCGAGTAGCCGGTGAAGCTCCCGTGCTCCTTGTCGAGGGTCAGCCCCGCCTGCTCGGTGACGTTGTCGAACAGCACGCTCGCGTCGTTGCCGGGGTAGGTGAAGCGCAGCACCGCCGCATGGTCGGTCGGGGTCATCTCGGCCCGGAGACCGTTCTCGAAACGCACTCCGTAGTAGTACGGCCGCGCGGTCTCGTTCTCGTGCCGGAACGGCAGCTCGCGTGCCGTCCGGCCGGTGTCCGGGGTGCCGGCGGCGGCCGACGGCATCACCTGGAAGGTCTGCCGGTCGCCCATCCACGGACTCGGCTCATGGCTCGCGCTGAACGCCTGGATCGTCGGAAGGTTGTCGGCGTTGTTCGCACGTGCGTACTCGTACAGCCAGCTCAGCGAGGACGCGTTGGTCACCGGCGTCCAGAAGTTGAAGCCGTGCGGCAGAGCCGTGGCGGGGAAGTTGTTGCCGCGCGAGAAGCTGCCGCTGGAGTTGGTGCCGCGCGTGGTGAGCGCGTAGTCCGACAGATGCGCCTTCGGCTTCTCCGGCGGTACGGCCTTCAGCGCCACGTCGTCGATCCAGCCGCGGAACTTCGCCGGCCCGGCGGGGGAGTCGTACCCGACCAGGATCCGGTCGACCGTCCTGCCGGCCGCCACCGAGCCGATCCGGGACACCACGTCGTTCCACTGGTTGGCGTACAGCGACTTCGACCTGCCCTGCCCGCGCGGGGACAGCGGGAAGCCGTGCTGGTCCAGCGCGCCCAGGTCACTCAGATAGGTGCCGTCCGTGAAGGCCAGGTCGACGGAGACGTTCGTGGCGTCGTAGTCCCGGTCGCCGTCGGCCATCTGCGGGAAGATGCGGTACGACAGCTGGGTGTCGCCGGCGACCTTCACGTTCACGTCGAAGACCTTGTTGTACGAGTACGCCCGGCCTTCCGCGGTGTGCCGGCCGGCGTAGCGCAGTGCCCTCGTTCCGGTGAACCCCGCCCGCGCCTTGGCCGTCGGGGAGCCGGTCGGGCCCTTGTCGACCAGGGTCAGCATGTCCTGCGGCACCGGGTCGCCCCCGCCGCCGGTGGAGAACTGGACGTCGGCGAGCTGCAGGATGTCCGAGGCACCGTTGTTCTGCGTGACCTCCAGCCGGAAGTGCTGGTACGCGGCGGGTTCGGCCAGGTCGTAGGACCTGGTCTGGAAGCGCTCGGAGAAACTCTCGCCCGACCGGGTGTCGAGGGTCTTCCAGTCCTTGCCGTCGGTGGAGCCGAACAGCGTCCAGTCCTTCGGGTCGCGCTCGGCGTAGTCGTTGGCCGAGGTCAGCGCGTAGGTCACCAGTCTGATGGGCTTGTCCAGGTCGAACTCGGCCCAGCCGGTGGGCTCGAAGGTCAGCCACTTGGTGCCGGGCTCGCCGTCGACCAGGTTCTCCTTCACCTCGCCGGCGCCCGTGTTCTCGCCGCTCGCCCGGACATCGGTGACATGGTCGGTGACGTTGCCCGGAATGCCAGTGCTGTAGCCGCCGTCGACACCGGAGGCGCGCCGGGTGCCGTCCGGCCCGGTGTCCACGGTGTTCAGCCAGTCCGGTGCCGGATCGCCCGCCTCGAACGAGGATGCGAACTCGTGGTCGGCCGGAGCCCCCGGTGCGGGCAGGGCGACCGCCGCGCCCTGTGCGCCGACGGCCATGACAAAGGCGGCCGTGAGGACGACCGCCGGACCGCATCTGTGCCGAGTTCTCCGCTGCATCTACGGATTCCCCTCCTGCGCCCCC
Organism: Streptomyces sp. NPDC001851; assembly: GCF_040297165.1. Taxonomy (NCBI): domain Bacteria; kingdom Bacillati; phylum Actinomycetota; class Actinomycetes; order Kitasatosporales; family Streptomycetaceae; genus Streptomyces; species Streptomyces sp. NPDC001851. The sequence goes on from NZ_JBEOYR010000041.1 coordinate 21,709, forward strand.
TCCGGACAACGTTGTCAAGCTTCGGGACGCAGGAACCAGTAGGGCGTCAAGTGGCCCGTGCTGTCAAGGGCGTTGGGTGTGGCATTCAGGGACTTGTGTCGCGGGCTTTTCCCTCGGGCGCGCACAGGTCGCTCATATGTCCGTGAGGTCTCAACTCGGAAAAGACCCATCGCGAACCCTGCATTCGATCTTGCTCAGCCGACCGGAAGTGGACTATACCTGTCGGCGTTTCCAGCACGACCCCTGCACGACCCAGCACTACCCGACCGCGGTGCCGGGGAGGTTCCGGTTCACCGCCTGAGTCCTGGAGAAGGCGAGGACTTGAGCATGGGATCCACCTCTCACCACGGTGCCGAAGGTGTCGGCCGGCGGGATCTGATCAAGCGGTCCGCCGCGCTCGGTCTGGCCGCGGCCCCGGGCATGGGCCTGCTGTCGGCCTGCGCGAGTAGCGGCGGGGGCGGCCAGAAGAAGGACAAGGCGGGGAAGAAGACCGCCAAGAACCCGCTCGGGGTCAACGAGACCGCCACGATGGAATTCGTCCTCTTCGACGGCGGCTTCGGCAAGGAGTACGCCCAGGACGCGGTGAAGATCTACGAGAAGGACTTCCCCAAGGCCACGGTGAAGTTCTCCGCCACCCAGAAGATCCAGTCGACCCTGCAGCCCCGCTTCAACCAGGGCAACCCGCCGGACCTCATCGACAACTCCGGCGCCGAGCAGATGGACATGGGTGTCCTGGTCGGCAAGAACCAGCTGGCCGACCTCACCCCGCTGCTGGACGCGCCGTCGTACGACGACCCGGGCAAGAAGGTCCGCGACACGCTGCGCCCCGGCATCGTGGAGATGGGCCAGTTCGACGGCAAGCCGGTGTGGATCCTCTACTACGCCTACACGGTGTACGGCGTCTGGTACTCGCAGAAGGCCCTGGACTCGCTCGACGAGAAGTACCCCGAGACCTGGGACGAGATGCTCAAGGTCTGCGAGAAGGCCAAGAAGAAGGGCATGGCGGGCTGGACGTACGCGGGCAAGTACCCCTACTACATCCCCTTCTCGCTCTACCCGATGATCGGCAAGGTCGGCGGGCGTGAGGTGCTCGACGCCATCGACAACCTGGAGCCGAACGCCTGGAAGCACCCGGCCGTCAAGGCCTGCTTCGAGGCGTACTACGAGCTGTACAAGAAGGGGTACATCCTCCAGGGCACCCCGGGCCTGGACCACATCCAGTCGCAGACCGCCTGGGCCAAGGGCAAGGCGCTGTTCCTCCCGAACGGCTCCTGGGTGGAGAACGAGTCGGCCAACGTCATCCCGGCCGACTTCGGCCTCGCCGTCTCGGCGCCCTCCGGCATCGACAGCTCCGACAAGCTGCCGTTCGGCACCATCTGGGCCTCCGGCGGTGAGCCCTTCGTCGTGCCGGCCAAGGCCGCGAACGCCGAGGGCGGCATGGAGCAGCTGCGCATCATGCTCTCCGAGGCGTCCTCGAAGAACTTCACGGCCAAGGTGAAGTCGCTGACCGCCTACAACGGCGGCACCACCGGCATCACCCTCACTCCGGGCCTGAAGTCGGGTGTGGCGGCGCTCAAGCTGGCCGGATCCAACGTGGTGAATCCGCGGCTGCAGGACTGGTACGTGCAGCTGCAGAAGGAGAAGATCGGTGTCGCCGGGCTCGGCGAGATGATGGCCGGCCGGCTCACCCCGGCCGAGGCCATCAAGAAGATCCAGTCATTCGCCGACGAGGCGGCCAAGGACACCTCCATCAAGCACTACAAGCACCAGTAACCAGCACCCTTCCAACGCACCGGAGTGGCGATGCAGCACGGCAAGTACCGGTTCATCGTGGGGTTTCTGGTTCTGCCCCTGGGACTGTACGCGCTCTTCGTGGTGTGGCCGTTCATCCAGTCCATCTATTACTCGTTCACGGACTGGACCGGCCTGAGCCCCGAATTCAAGATGGTCGGCTTCGACAATTACCGGAGGATGCTCGACGACGACATCTTCTGGAAGTCGTTGCAGCACAGTCTGCTGTTCGCCCTGGTGCTGCCGCTGGTGACGATCAGCCTGGCGCTGTTCTTCGCCTTCATGATCAATGTGGGCGGACGCCGCAGAAGGGGCGGCCCCGTGATCTCGGGGGTCCGGGGCTCGTCCATCTACAAGATCGTCTACTTCTTCCCGCAGGTGCTGTCGATCGCGATCGTCGCGCTGCTGTTCCAGTTCGCGTACAACCCGGACAGCGGCGCGATCAACTCACTCCTGCGCGGGATCGGCCTCGATCACGTGCAGCCCCTGTGGCTGGGCGACCCGGACCTCGCGCTGTGGTGCGTGATGGCGGTGCTGGTGTGGTCCACGGTCGGCTTCTTCGTGGTCCTGTTCTCGGCGGGCATGGCCTCCATCCCGGCCGAGCTGTACGAGGCGGCGCTGCTGGACGGCGCGAGCCGCTTCACCACCTTCTTCCGCATCACCCTGCCGCTGCTGTGGGACACCGTGCAGTCCGGCTGGGTCTACATGGGCATCCTCGCGCTCGGCGCCGAGTCGTTCGCGGTCGTACAGATCATGACGACCGGACCGGGCGGGCCCGACTACTCGACCACGGTGATGGTCCTGTACGTGTACCAGAAGGCGTTCCGGGACGGTCAGGCCGCCTACGCCACCACCATCGGCGTCGCCCTGCTCGTGGTCACGCTCGCCTTCGCGGCGGTCGTGATGCGGCTGGGCCGTCGCGAGCGGCTGGAGTTCTAGAAGCGATGAAGACGACCGAGACCCCCGCCCCGCTGCCGGCCGAGTCGGGCGCCACCGTCTCCAAGACCGACGCACCGGCCGCGCGGCCCGCACGGCGGAAGAGGGAGGGCGGTGTCCTCAACGTCTTCTCCCACGGCGTGCTGGTGATCTGGGCGGTCATGGTGGTCATGCCGCTGCTGTGGGCGGTGATGACGTCCTTCAAGGACGACAGCTCGATCTTCGGCTCACCCTGGTCGCTGCCGGACAGGCTGCACTTCGACAACTGGTCGCGGGCCTGGACCCAGGCCAACATGAGCGACTACTTCCTGAACACCGTCCTGGTGGTCGGCGGCTCGCTCATCGGCACCCTGGTGCTCGGCTCCATGGCGGCCTATGTCCTCGCCCGCTTCGACTTCCCGGGCAACCGGTTCATCTACTACCTGTTCATCGGCGGCATGAGCTTCCCGATCATGCTCGCGCTGGTCCCGCTGTTCTACGTCGTGAACAACATGGGCCTGCTGAACACGATCCACGGCCTGATCCTGGTCTACATCGCGTACTCGCTGCCATTCACGGTCTTCTTCCTCACGGCCTTCTTCCGCACCCTGCCCACCTCGGTGGCGGAGGCGGCCTTCGTGGACGGCGCTTCGCACACGCGTACGTTCTTCCAGATCATGCTGCCCATGGCCAAGCCGGGCCTGATCAGCGTGGGCATCTTCAACTTCCTGGGCCAGTGGAACCAGTACATGCTGCCCACGGTCCTGAACACCGATCCGGACAAAAGGGTCCTCACCCAGGGCCTGGTCCAGCTGGCCGTCAGCCAGGGCTACAAGGGTGACTGGTCGGGCCTCTTCGCCGGCCTCGTGATGGCCATGCTGCCGGTGCTGGGGGCGTACATCGTCTTCCAGCGCCAGGTCGTCCAGGGCCTGACCGCGGGGGCGCTGAAGTAGCGCCGCGGCCCCGCCGGGGGTGACGCCCCGCCTCCGTCCGTGCGCACGCCGTCCCGGTGTCCGGGGCGGCGTGCCCGCGCTTGTACCGGGTACCCGGAAACGGTTCAACCTCTTGACGTGAGTCGCCCCGAACGGCTCAGCTTAGAGTTCACTAGTTGGACATACGCGGGGCCTCGCCGAAGCGGCCCCGCGCTCAGGAGGTCGTCGTGGAGACTCCAGGGTCGCAGTCGTCGCTGCACCGAGCCAACCTGGAGCGGGTCGTACGGGCCGTGCGCCTGGCCGGATCCCTCACGCAGGCGGAGATCGCGCGGACGACCGGTCTGTCCGCCGCGACCGTCTCCAACATCGTGCGGGAGCTGAAGGACGGAGGAACCGTCGAGGTCACGCCCACCTCGGCGGGCGGGCGCAGGGCGCGCAGCGTCAGTCTCAGCGGGGACGCCGGGATTGTGATCGGGGTCGACTTCGGGCACACCCATCTGCGCGTCGCGATCGGCAACCTCGCCCATCAGGTACTGGCCGAGGAGGCCGAGCCGCTGGACGTCGACGCCTCCGCCGCGCAGGGCTTCGACCGGGCGGAAGAGCTGGTCAGCCGCCTGATCGCGGCCACCGGCGTGAACCGGTCCAAGGTGGCCGGCGTGGGGCTCGGCGTGCCGGGTCCGATCGACGTGGAGTCGGGCACGCTGGGGTCCACCGCGATCCTGCCGGGCTGGGGCGGCACCAAGCCCGCCGAGGAGCTGCGCGAGCGGCTCGGCGTGCCGGTGCACGTGGACAACGACGCCAACCTCGGCGCCCTCGGCGAGCTGGTCTGGGGCGCCGGCAAGGGCGTCCGGGACCTCGCGTACATCAAGGTCGCGAGCGGTGTCGGCGCCGGTCTGGTGATCGACGGGAAGATCTACCGCGGCCCGGGCGGCACGGCCGGTGAAATCGGACATATTACACTCGATGAATCCGGCCCGGTCTGCCGTTGCGGAAACCGCGGCTGCCTGGAGACCTTCGCTGCCGCACGCTATGTGCTGCCGCTGCTCCAGCCCGGCCACGGCCCCGACCTGACCATGGAAGGCGTCGTACGGCTGGCCAGGGACGGTGACCCGGGCTGCCGTCGGGTGATCGCCGACGTCGGCCGCCACATCGGCAGTGGAGTGGCCAATCTCTGCAATCTTCTGAACCCGAGCCGGGTGGTCCTCGGCGGTGATCTCGCCGAGGCCGGTGAGCTGGTGCTCGGGCCGATCAGGGAGTCCGTCGGCCGCTACGCCATCCCCAGCGCGGCGCGTCAACTGTCCGTTCTCCCAGGGGCACTTGGTGGTCGTGCCGAGGTGCTCGGAGCGCTCGCCCTCGCCCTCAGCGAGATGGGCGATTCGACGCTCTTGGACGGGTCTGTCGCCGGTGGGCTGCCCACTGTGGCCCCCGCCTTCACTTAGAGAACGGATGGCACCGTTGCCATCTCGTTAAGGATTTACTTCTTGACGTCGCACGTGTGGCCGAGTTGACTTCCAGCCACCTCGGCCGCAACGACGCGGCCTCGTCAGGGAGGTTTCTGAAGTGAACGCACGTATGCGTCGTGCCGCCGTTGCCGTAGCCGCCGGGGCCATGGCGGTCTCGCTGGCCGCCTGTGGCAGTGCCAAGGAGGCCAAGGGCGGCAGCTCTTCCTCCACGTCGCCGAAGAAGGGCGACGACATCAAGGTCGGTCTCCTGCTTCCGGAGAACAAGACCGCCCGGTACGAGAAGTTCGACAAGCCGCTGATCGAGAAGAAGATCAAGGAGCTGACGAACGGCAAGGCCACCATCTCGTACAACAACGCCCACCAGGACGCGAACCTGCAGGCCCAGCAGGTCGACACCATGGTCACCAACAAGGTGGACGTCCTGATCGTGGACGCGGTGGACGCCAAGGCCATCCAGAACTCCGTGCAGAAGGCCGTGGACGCCGGCATCAAGGTCGTCGCCTACGACCGCCTCGCCGAGGGCCCGATCAGCGCCTACACCTCCTTCGACAACGAGAAGGTCGGCGAGACCCAGGGCCAGGCCCTGCTGAAGGCGCTGGGCGGCAAGGCCGACAAGTCCTCCAAGATCGTCATGGTCAACGGCTCGGTCACCGACCCGAACGCCGCCCAGTTCAAGGCGGGCGCCCACAAGGTCCTCAACGGCAAGGTGACCATCGCCAAGGAGTACGACACCAAGGAGTGGTCGCCGGACAACGCCAACTCCGAAATGGAGGCGGCGATCTCCGCGGTCGGCAAGGACAAGATCGCGGGCGTCTACTCCGCCAACGACGGCATGGCCGGCGGTATCATCACCGCCCTCCACGCCGCGGGCATCAACGTCCCGGTCACCGGCCAGGACGCCGAGCTCGCCGGTGTGCAGCGCATCGTCGCCGGTACCCAGTACATGAGCGTCTACAAGCCGTACGCCCCCGAGGCCGACGCCGCCGCCGAGATGGCCGTCGCGCTCGCCCAGGGCAAGCCGCTGGACTCCATCGCCAAGGACAAGGTCTCCAGCACCTCCCAGAAGAACGTCCCCTCGGTGCTCGTCCCGGTCACCTCGCTGACCAAGGACAACATCAAGGACACCGTGATCAAGGACGGCATCTACACCGTCAGCGACATCTGCACCGCCGACTACAAGGCGGCCTGCGACAAGCTCGGCCTCAAGTAAGCGGCGTCAAGTCCCTTCCCGCACCCGGGCGTTCGTCCCTGAACGCCCGCAGGGAAGCCGACTGACCGCCCCCGGCTCCTCCGGCGCCCCGCGCACTCATACAGCCCCGCAAGCTCGGCGCGGGGCGCCGGACGGAACACCCCCCAATTCTTTCTGCACAACCTCCCGCCGGGTCAGGCGGCGAAGGAGATGGTTCACGTGTCCGCTACGCCCGTGCTGGCGTTGCGCGGGGTCTCCAAGCGATTCGGTGCCGTCCAGGCGCTCACCGACGTAGAGCTTGAGGTCCACGCCGGTGAGGTGGTCGCCCTGGTCGGCGACAACGGCGCCGGAAAGTCCACGCTGGTCAAGACGATCGCCGGCGTGCACCCGATCGACGAGGGTGTCATCGAGTGGGACGGCAAGCCCGTCTCCATCAGCCGGCCCCACGACGCCCAGGCACTGGGCATCGCGACGGTCTACCAGGACCTCGCGCTGTGCGACAACATCGACGTCGTCGGCAACCTGTTCCTCGGCCGTGAGCTGAGGAAGTGGGGCGTCCTGGACGAGGTCGAGATGGAGCGCCGCTCCCGCGAGCTGCTCACCACGCTGTCGATCCGCATCCCCAGCGTCCGTATCCCGATCGCCTCGCTCTCCGGCGGTCAGCGCCAGACCGTGGCGATCGCCCGCTCCATGCTGGGCGAGCCCAAGCTGGTGATCCTCGACGAGCCCACCGCCGCCCTCGGCGTCGAGCAGACCGCCCAGGTCCTGGACCTGGTCGAGCGGCTGCGCGAGCGCGGCCACGCCGTCATCCTCATCAGCCACAACATGGCGGACGTGAAGGCGGTGGCCGACAAGGTCGCCGTGCTGCGCCTCGGCCGCAACAACGGCGTCTTCGAGGTCAAGACGACCTCCCAGGAGGAGATCATCTCCGCCATCACCGGCGCCACCGACAACGCCGTGACCCGCCGTGCGGCCCGCACCTCCGGCGCGAACGGGGAGGTTTCCAAGTGAGCATCGACAAGACCTCCGCGAACCTCGACAAGACGTCCTCGCAGGACGAGCACGTCGTCGAGAACCCCGAGGCCGCGGCCGCCGCGGTCACCGCGGTCGACCCGCGCCTGCTGGTGCAGGAAGAAGGCCTGCTCGGCTACTGGCACGAGTTCAAGCGCAAGATGAAGGCCGGTGAACTGGGCTCCCTCCCGGTCATCGTCGGCCTCGCCGTCATCTGCGTCATCTTCCAGCTGCTGAACTCCGAGTTCCTGTCCGCGCAGAACATCAGTGACATCACCGTCACGATGGTCGGCACGGGCATGATCTCCGTCGGTATCGTGTTCGTGCTGCTGCTCGGCGAGATCGACCTGTCCGTCGGCTCCGTCAGCGGTGCGGCCAGCGCCCTCGCGGCCGTCCTCGCCGTCAACCAGGGCTGGCCCGAGTGGGCGGCCGTGCTCCTCGCCGTCGTCGCCGGCATCGCGATCGGTGCCCTGCACGGCTTCTTCTTCGCGGTGCTCGGCGCCCCCGCCTTCGCCGTGACGCTGGCCGGCCTGCTGTTCTGGCTGGGCTTCATGCTGAAGGTGCTGGGCTCGGACGGCACGATCAACCTCGACTCCAACGGCCTGGTCGGCAAGCTGACCACGTACTTCTTCTCCGACGTGGCCGCCGCGTACGGGCTCGCCGTGGTCGTGGTCGCCGTGTTCTTCCTCACCTCGTTCCTGGGCAACCGGCGCCGGGAGGCCGCGGGCATCCCGTCCCGGCCGCTCAGCGACACGATCCTGCGGACCGTGCTGCTGGCCGTGGTCTCCTTCGCCGCCGCGTACATGTACAACCAGTACAAGGGCCTGCCGCTGGCCACGGTGATCTTCCTGGCGTTCCTGGTCGGCACGGACTTCGTGCTGCGGCGTACCTCCTACGGCCGCAAGATCTTCGCGCTCGGCGGCAGCGTGGAGGCGTCCCGGCGTGCCGGTATCAACGTCACCGCGGTGCGGATCTCCGTGTTCGCCATCTCCGGCGGCTTCGCGGCGATCGGTGGTCTGTTCCTGGCCTCGAAGATCGCGTCGGCGAACCAGAGCGCCGGCACGGGCGACCTGCTGATGAACGCGATCGCCGCCGCCGTCATCGGTGGTACGTCGCTGTTCGGCGGCCGGGGCCGTACGTGGAACGCGCTGCTCGGCGTGCTGGTGATCGTGTCGATCCAGTACGGGCTCCAGCTGGAGTCCATCGCCGAACCGGTCAAGTACATGATCACCGCGGCTGTGCTGTTGACCACGGTGGTGATCGACTCGATCACCCGTAAGACGCAGAAGACGGCGGGGCGTGCCTGACGCCCGGTCGTCGCAGCCAGTGCCCGGTGCCCGAAAGGTGCCGGGCGCTGTCGTGTCGGGGAAAGCCCGAAGATTAGACTCGGGCGGGCCCGGCGAAAGCTCGATCAGCTCTACTGCAAGGAGGCACGGGTGCCGCTGCTGACCCGCATCAGGGGACCGCGCGATCTGGACCGGCTCAGCCTGGAGGAGCTGGACCAGCTGGCACAGGAGATCCGGACCTTCCTCGTCCAGGAGGTCTCCAAGACCGGCGGGCACCTGGGCCCCAACCTCGGTGTGGTGGAGCTGACCATCGCCCTGCACCGGGTCTTCGAGTCCCCCAAGGACAAGGTCCTGTGGGACACCGGCCACCAGTCCTATGTGCACAAGCTGCTCACCGGCCGGCAGGACTTCTCGAAGCTGAAGATGAAGGGCGGCCTGTCCGGCTACCCCTCGCAGGCCGAGTCCGAGCACGACGTCATCGAGAACAGCCACGCCTCCACGGTGCTCGGCTGGGCCGACGGTATCGCCAAGGCCAACCAGCTGAAGAAGCGGGACAGCCATGTCGCCGCCGTCATCGGTGACGGTGCCCTCACCGGCGGTATGGCCTGGGAGGCGCTGAACAACATCGCCGACGCCAAGGACCGCCCCCTGGTCATCGTCGTCAACGACAACGAGCGGTCGTACGCCCCGACCATCGGCGGCCTCGCCAACCACCTGGCCACGCTGCGCACGACCGACGGGTACGAGCGGTTCCTCGCCCGCACCAAGGAGGTGCTGGAGAAGACCCCGGTCGTCGGCAGGCCGCTGTACGAGACGCTGCACGGCGCCAAGAAGGGCCTGAAGGACTTCATCGCCCCGCAGGGCATGTTCGAGGACCTGGGCCTGAAGTACGTCGGCCCGATCGACGGGCACGACATCGAGGCCCTGGAGTCCGCGCTGGCGCGGGCCAAGCGGTTCGGCGGGCCGGTCATCGTGCACTGCCTCACCGAGAAGGGGCGCGGCTACCAGCCGGCCCTGCAGGACGAGGCCGACCGCTTCCACGCCGTCGGCAAGATCCACCCGGACACCGGTCTGCCCATCGCCAGCTCCGGCGCCGACTGGACCTCCGTGTTCGGCGACGAGATGGTCAGGCTGGGCGATGAGCGCGAGGACATCGTCGCCATCACGGCGGCCATGCTGCAGCCGGTCGGCCTGGAGAAGTTCGCCAAGCGCTTCCCCGAACGCGTGTACGACGTCGGAATCGCCGAGCAGCACGCCGCCGTGTCGGCCGCCGGGCTCGCGCACGGAGGGGTGCACCCGGTCTTCGCCGTGTACGCCACCTTCCTCAACCGTGCCTTCGACCAGGTCCTCATGGACGTCGCCCTGCACAAGTGCGGGGTCACCTTCGTGCTGGACCGGGCCGGGATCACGGGCACGGACGGCGCCTCGCACAACGGCATGTGGGACATGTCGATCCTGCAGGTCGTCCCGGGCCTCAGGCTCGCCGCGCCGCGCGACGCCGAGCAGGTGCGGGCGCAGCTGCGGGAGGCCGTCGAGGTGACCGACGCGCCGACCGTGGTCCGCTTCTCCAAGGGCGCCGTCGGCCCCGCCGTACCCGCCGTGGGCCGCGTCGGCGGGATGGACGTGCTGCGCGAGCCCGGCACCGACCGGCCGGACGTGCTGCTGGTCTCCGTGGGCGCGCTCGCGCCGATGTGCCTGGAGGTCGCCGCCCTGCTCGACAAGCAGGGCATCTCCACCACCGTCGTCGACCCGCGCTGGGTCAAGCCCGTCGACGAGGCCATGGCCCCGCTGGCCGAGCGGCACCGGGTCGTCGTCACCGTCGAGGACAACAGCCGCGTCGGCGGTGTCGGCTCCGCGGTCGCCCAGGCCCTGCGCGACGCCGGCGTGGACGTGCCGCTGCGCGACTTCGGCATCCCGCCGCGCTTCCTCGACCACGCCTCGCGCGGCGAGGTCCTCGCCGAGATCGGTCTGACCGCCCCGGACATCGCCCGTCAGGTCACCGGACTGGTCGCCAAGCTGGACGGCCGGTTCGACCGTACGGCCGCCGAGGTCGACTCGGTGGAGCCCGCGCGCGACTGACGCGCGACGCGCCCCCACGGGCCGGTGACGCCACTCCCTGCGGTGGCGGAACCGGCCCGTTTGCGTGAACCTGCCTGTGCCAGGGCATACGCACCCCGGCCCTCTCGATCATGTCGGGCCGAGGCGAGGTCCCCAAGCGTGGGAGGCACTACGTGAGCAGCGCGCTGTTCAGGACGAAGAACGTCGAGCAGTCGATCCAGGACACCGAGGAACCCGAGCATTCGCTCAAGAAGACCCTCTCCGCGCTCGACCTGACCGTCTTCGGCGTCGGCGTCATCATCGGTACCGGCATCTTCGTCCTCACCGGGCAGGTCGCCAAGAACAACGCCGGTCCGGCGGTGTCCCTGGCCTTCGTGGTGGCCGGCGTGGTCTGCGCGCTCGCCGCCCTGTGCTACGCCGAGTTCGCGTCCACGGTCCCCGTGGCGGGCTCGGCGTACACGTTCAGCTACGCCTCCCTGGGGGAGCTGCCCGCCTGGATCATCGGCTGGGACCTGGTCCTGGAGTTCGCGCTCGGCACGGCGGTGGTGGCGGTCGGCTGGTCCGGCTACATCCGCTCGCTGCTGGACAACGCGGGCTGGCATCTGCCCGCCTACCTGGCCGGCCGGGACAACGCCACCGGCTTCGGCTTCGACATCCTCGCCGCCGCCCTGGTCCTGGTGCTCACCGGCATCCTCGTCCTCGGCATGAAGCTGTCGGCCCGGATCACCTCGCTCGTCGTCGCCATCAAGGTGGCCGTGGTCCTCATCGTGATCGTCGCCGGTGCCTTCTTCGTCAAGGGCGCCAACTACACGCCGTTCATCCCGCACGCCCAGCCGGTGCCGGCCGGCGGCAACCTCAAGGCGCCGCTCATCCAGCTGATGTTCGGCTGGGCGCCCGCCAACTTCGGCGTGATGGGCATCTTCACGGCCGCCTCGGTGGTGTTCTTCGCGTTCATCGGCTTCGACATCGTGGCCACGGCCGCCGAGGAGACCCGCAACCCGCAGCGGGACATGCCGCGCGGCATCCTCGGCTCCCTGCTCATCTGCACCGTGCTCTACGTCGCCGTGTCCATCGTCGTCACCGGCATGGAGAAGTACACCGAGCTGTCCGTGGCCGCGCCGCTCGCCGACGCCTTCAAGGCCATCGGACACCCCTGGTACGCGGGCGTGATCAGCTTCGGCGCCGCCGTCGGTCTGACCACGGTCTGCATGATCCTCCTCCTCGGCCAGACCCGGGTGTTCTTCGCGATGAGCCGGGACGGACTGCTGCCGCGCTTCTTCTCCCGCGTCCACCCGCGCTTCAAGACCCCGCACCGGCCGACCATCCTGCTCGGCGTGATCATCGCGGTCGTCGCCGGTTTCACCAGCCTGAGCGAGCTGGCGGAACTGGTGAACATCGGCACGCTCTTCGCGTTCGTGGTCGTCGCGATCAGCGTGATCATCCTGCGCCGGACCCGCCCCGACCTGCCGCGCGCCTTCCGCACCCCCTGGGTCCCGTTCGTCCCCGTCCTGTCCGTGTGCGCCACGCTGTGGCTGATGCTCAACCTGCCCGCCGAGACCTGGATCCGGTTCGCCATCTGGATGGTGATCGGCTTCGTCGTCTACTTCCTCTACGGCCGCACACACAGCCGCCTGGCCCTACGCGAGAGGGCCGCTCAGCAGACCGCGGGCGACACTCCGTAACCCACCCGTACGACACCGTCAGGTGCTGTTCGGCACTGTGGCGGCGGCCTGTGTCACCCGGTTGCCGTCCTTGGTCCGGGCGTCGTGGAAGGTGCCGCTGCCGGGCCGGCTGCGCGGGGCGCGTTCGCGGTCCGGGGGTGCTCTCGGTCCTCGAACCAGCTGTTCGGCATCGTGGCGGCGGGGTGTGCGGCGTGGCGTGGGCCGCGGGCCGCCGCTCGTGCGCCGGCTGTGCGGGGGGGCGCGGTCTGGGACTCCCTGACTCCGCTGCGGGTGCTCGCGGTCCTCGGCCGGCTGTTCGGCACCGTGGTGGCGGTCCCGGCCGCCCGGCGCCGTTGGGCAGGGCCGGACGAGCGAGTCGTAGGGTTCGTTCGGGGGAGTGGGCGCGGGTTCAGTTCAGGAGGGTGCGCGGGCCGGTGACCTCGGCGCCGTGGGCGCGGACGCGGCGGCGCAGCTCGCGGTCGGCCGTGACGACCAGGCACCGGCGGTCGCCGGCCGCCGCCGCCAGGTCCACGATGCGGTCGTCCCCGCTGCCGGACGCCTCCTCGATGCGCACCCCGGGCACCGGGGTCACGCCCCGGGCCGCGCCCTCGACCACCAGGACCAGCTCCAGCGGGCCGGGCAGGCCGGCCACGCCGGACCGCGCGAAGGGCACCAGACGGTCGCGCAGGCGCTCCGCGGCCCCGCGGCGGTCGCGCCACCAGCCGTCGGGCACCGATCCGACGACGTTCGCGCCGTCGACGATGAGCAGCGGCAGGCGCGGGGGCTCGCCGGTTCCGTCCGTCCCGTTCGCCGTGCCCGAGGTGTCCGTCATGTCGCTGACAGCCTTGCTGTGTCGCATCCGTGGCAGGCTCAGTGTGTCACGGGCGTACCGGCCCACCGGCGTGTGATCTCGCCGACCGCGGCAGCCGCCCGCTCGGCGGGCCGTCCGCCCGCGCGTACCCCGGGGGAGAACTCGACGTGCAGGAAGGGCACGTGGTCGTCGTCGGCCGTCTGGCCCTGCACGTTCGTGCGGCCCTCCAGCGGACAGGACCGCACCCAGGCCCGGCACACCGCGAAGCCGTGACCGCGCAGGGCGTCGGCCAGGTCGCGGCCCTCCTGCCGGCCCGCCGACCCGGCGCCGGTGGAGGCGATCACGTCGTAGCCGGGCGCGGCGGAGGCGGCGAAACCGTGCAGCTGGATCCCGGGCATCCCGCGGCGGGCCAGCTCGGCGCAGATGGCGTGGAAGACGGTGTCCTCGCGGTGCGCCACGTCCGCGGAATTGCCGACTCCGGCTTTGCGGTGTGCACCTGCGATCACCAGGACCCCGCCCGGTGAGCCGCGCAGCACCCGGACGCCCAACTGCTCGGTACCCAGATCGAAGCCGGGGTGCGGGACCTGGACCGACCAGCTCGGGCGGTGGTCCAGATCGAGGTAGACCCGGCCCCAGCCGCGCGGTGTCACGGCGGAGTCGGTGCGGTCCGCCACCTCCGTGTAACGGTGCCCGGAGGGCCGGTCGACGACCGTGCGTACCGTGAAGTCCCTTTGCGATAGCCGCTGTTCCGCTTGGTCGCGATGGCCGTCCAGCAGCAGGCCGACCGCCGCGGCGATGTCCTCGCGGTCGGCCCGGCCGGGATGCAGATACCCGTGGTCGGGCCCGAAGCGGCTCGTGTAGTCCGCCACCTCGCGCGCCAGGTCGATCTGTTCGGCGCCCTTCGGGGCGGGCCGGCCGGCATGGCCGGCACCGCCGCCCGTGGTGCGGAGCAGGACGGTGAGACCGCCGGCGAGACCGGCGATGACGAGCAGAAGTGTTGCGATCGTTATGGCGCGTGAGCGATGGGCTCTCATGGTTGTATCAAGATATCTTGGTGAACAGACGCCGTAGCCGGACCCTGCTGTCCCTGCTGACCCCGCTCTCCCTCCTCGCCGCCACCACCGGCTGTGGCCTCCTCTCGGACGACGCCGGCGCCCAGGGCGGCGGGCGCTCCTTCACCGTCGCCGCCGCCGGGGACATCCTGATGCACCCCGATCTGGTCGACCAGGCGCGCAAGGACGCCAAGCACACCGGCAAAGGGGTGGACGGCCTGGACTTCGGGCCGATGATGGCGGGCGTCAAACCGCTGATCAGCAAGGCGGACCTGGCGATCTGCCACTTCGAGCCGGTGATGGGCCCGGCGAAGGGCCCCTTCGAGGGCTTCCCGGACTTCCAGGTGCCGCCGCAGCAGGCGAAGACGATCAAGGACATCGGCTACGACACCTGCTCCACCGCCTCCAACCACACCCTCGACCACGGTTACGCGGGCGTGAAGCGCACCCTGGACGCGCTGGACGCCGCCGGTGTGAAGCACACCGGCTCCGCCCGCACCGCGAAGGAGGCGAACACCCCGCTGATCATGGACGTCAAGGGCGTCAAGGTCGCGCAGATCTCCTTCGCCTACGGCTTCAACGAGCCGCACACGCTGCCGAAGGGCAAGCCGTGGCTGGCCAACGAGCAGGACCTGGGCCGGATCAAGGCCGCCGAGCGGCGGGCCCGCAAGGCCGGCGCCGAGGTGGTGATCCTGTCCCTGCACTGGGGCCGCGAGCACCATCCGGAACCGTCCGCCGGGCAGATCTCCTTCGCCCGGCAGATCGCCCGGCACACAGGCATCAACCTGGTGATCGGCCACCACGCGCACGTCGTGGAGCCGATGGAGAAGGTCGACGGCACCTGGATCACCTACGGCCTCGGCAACCAGATCGCCCGGCACGAGGTGCCGACGGGGCTGACCGAGGAGGGCGTGATCGCCTGGTTCACGTTCACCGAGCGGGGCAAGGGCCACTGGGACGTCCAGCCGCGCTTCGAGCCGACGCTGCTGACGATCCCGCCGGACGCCGAGAACGTCCGGGACGGCGGCACCGCCGACTACTCCGGCGACGATGTGCGGGACTACCGCCTGCTGGACGTGCCGGCCGCGCTCCGCGACGGCCACGGCCTGACGGACACCCAGAAGGCGCGGCTACGGCTGGCCTTCGAGCGCACCGAGGGCACCCTGCTCAACCGCGGCGCGGCCGCGGACGGACTGAAGCCGCTGACGCCACTGCCCTAGCCTCATTTGTCCATTCTTGTCCGAAGGTTGAGTGATGTTGCCTAGATCACGTCCGACTTACTGCAACTTAACCCGCCGCTTACATGTCTGAGTTTTCCGGGCGCGGTCTTACCATCCACGCGCCCGGACCGTATTTCCTGAGAGGACGTTCTGTGGCGTCACCGCCCCCGGCGCGGCAGCACCGAGCCCGCCGCCGAGCCGACATGTCGCTGATCGGAGGCATCCGCCCGCCGATCGCGGTCCTTTCGGCCCTCCTGCTGACGCTCGCCGCCATCACGGCACTCGTGCTGGGCCGCGTCGACGACAGCGGAGTGCCGAAGGCGGTACTGACGTCCCAGCAGCACTTCGCCGAGGACGGCGCCATCGCTCTGCGCGCCTCCATCGACGAGTCCGTCACCGATGTCACCCGCTCCGCCGCGCTGTTCAGCGCCGGGCAGCCGGTCTCCGGCGACGCCGTCCTCGACAAGCTCGGCAGCACCTACCAGAAGTGGATGGGCACCGCCGTCGTCGAGATCCGCACCGGCAAACTGGTCGCGGCCCGCGGCGAGACGGTGCCGCTGACCGACGTGGACCTCTCCAGCCTCAGCGGCGACGACGGACTGGCCCCGCGCATGGTCCGGCTGAAGAACGGCGAGGTGCGCCTGCTCTCCTTCGGCCTGCTGACCTGGCCGGGCAGGCCGCAGCTGCTGCTGGTGGCCTCCAGGAACCTGAAGTTCCCCGGCATCAGCCTCGGCCAGTTCCGCTCGATCGCCGTGGTCGACGCCGGCGGCGCGATCCTCAGCAGCGACGGCATCGCCGACCCCGCGTCGGCCCGCAACAGCATCGACCGCAAGGACCTCACGGCCTCCCGCAAGCAGCTGAAGGACTTCGCCCAGGCGGCGGCCCAACGGGCGCAGCAGGACCCGCGCAGCAGCAAGGAACCCGGCAGCGGCGGCTACCAGGGCGTCAGCGGCAGCCTGCTCGGCGGCAAGCTGCTCGGCGACCGGTCCGTCGCCGGATACGCCACCCTCGCCGCGGCCGAGCCCGGCGAGCGGACCACCGCCTCCGGGCTCGGCCTGTCGGTGGTCTCCATGGTCAAGGTGACCGAGGAGTCCGCCCCGGCCGGCTCCCCGGTGTTCGGAGTGCTGGCGGCCGGCGCGCTGCTCGTCGTCGGTGCCCTGGCCGTGGCGGTGCTGCTGGGCACCGTGCAGCGCCCGCTCATCCGGCTGTTCCTGGAGTCCCGCCGGCTCACCCGCGGCGATCTGACCCGCCCGGTCACGGTCCCCGGCTACGGCGAGGCGCACCGCATCGGGGGCGCCCTGGAACGGCTGCGCCGCCAGCTGCTCGGCGAGAGCGCCGAAGCCACCGGCCCGGCCGAGAGCCAGCGCGGGCTGCGCCGGGTGGACACCCGCGCCTTCCTCGCGGTCTGCGCGGTGCTGCTGCTGGCCTGGTCGGCACCGCTGATGCTGCTGTTCAACCGCGCGGACAACACCGCCGACGTCCCCCGGCAGCTCGTCAACGACCAGCGCGAGCGCACCGACACGCTCAGCGACCGGGTGCGCCGCGCGGTCAACGAGGGCGACGCCGACCTGCAGTCGGTCGCCTCGCTGATCGGCGACAAGACCTCGCCCGAGGCCATGGAGACGGTGCTGGAGCGCACCTACAACGAGAACAGGCGCTACCGCTCCCTCTACGTCGTCGACTCCCACGGCGAGATCCAGGCCCGCGAGGGGAAGACGCCCAAGGTGGACCAGTCCGACCGGGTCTCCGGCAAGCCCATCCGGCTGCTGGGCCGTGGCGGCAAGGAGCCCGTGGTCGTCGCCGCCGCCGAGATACCCGGCCGGGGCGGCGCCCAGTTGGTCGGCGAGTTCCGGGTGGAGTTCTTCAACGCGCTGCTGACCCGGCCGGGCCTCGGCGCGGTCCGGCTCGTGGACGACCAGCACAAGATCATCGCCGGTAACACCGGCTTCCTCGCCTTCCAGTCGCTGCCCGACGACCACCTGAAGGACCTCGTCGCGGCCAGCGCCCAGCGGCTGGGCAAGAAGCCGCAGCCGAGCGGCGTGCTCTACCGCGAGCACGGGGTGCGGATCGCCGCCGCCGCGCCGTTCTCCGGCAGCGGCACGGCCGAGTCGCTGCACTGGAGCGTGGTCAGCTGGCAGCCCGTCGACCGGCTCGCCATCCCGCAGTACGACGCCCAGAACCGCACCGTCCTCGCCGGTCTGCTCGGTGCCGCCGCGGCCGTCGCCTGCCTGGGCTGGCTGCACATCGTGGTGGCCCGGCCGCTGCGCAGCCTGGCCGACCGGGCCGAGGCGCTGGCCGGAGGCGACCGCAAGACGGTGCTCTTCCCGCAGCACCACGACGAGGTCGGCGCCGTGACCCGCTCCCTGGAACTCATCCGGCAGCAGCTGCAGGACCAGCGCCGCCAGCAGCCCCGCCGCACCCCGCCCCCGCCGTCCGATCGGCAGCGGTCCGCGCCGCAGCAGCCCACACCGCGCCAGGACCCGCCCGAGCCGGACGACCCGCGCCAGGACCCGCCCCAGCAGCCGACGCCCCGGCAGAACCTGCCCGAGCAGTACGGCCCGCGCCGGGACCCGGCCCAGCACCCCGCGCCCGAGCCGTACCCGCCGCAGCAGTACCCGCCCCAGCAGTACACAAGGAACTGATCACCCGTGCTCTTCCTCTACACCGTGTTGCTGGTCTGCTGCGCGATTCTGCTCGCCGCGGGCGTCGTGGAGCAGCGGCGGCACTTCGCCAACCTGGAGAACATCCCCACCCGGGTGCTGGTCAACGGCATCCGCGGCAAGTCCTCCATCACCCGGCTGTGCGCGGGCGCGCTGCGCGGCGGCGACCTGGTCACCGTCGCCAAGACCACCGGCACCGCGGCCCGGTTCATCCACCCGGACGCCACCGAGGAGCCGGTCTACCGCAAGTTCGGCATCGCCAACGTGGTCGAGCAGATCGGCATCGTGCGGCGGGCCGCCGCGTACAAGCCGGACGCGCTGGTCATCGAGTGCATGGCCGTCATGCCGGCCCTGCAGGAGATCAACCAGTCCAAGCTGATCCGCTCCACCATCGGCGTGCTGTGCAACGTCCGCGAGGACCACCTCGCCGAGATGGGCCCCACCCTGGACGACGTGGCGCGCTCGCTGTGCCGCTCGATGCCCGAGGACGGCATCTGCGTCACCGCCGAGAAGGATCGTTTCCACATCCTCCAGGAGGAGGCGGACGCCCGTAACTGCAAGCTGGTCTACGCCGACCCGGAGACCGTCACCGACGAGGAGCTGCGCGGCTTCAGCTGGTTCACCTTCAAGGAGAACGTGGCCATCGCCCTCACGGTGGCCGAGCTCCTCGGTGTGGACCGCGAGACGGCCCTGCAGGGCATGTACGACGCCCCGCCGGACCCCGGTGTCCTCTCCGTCGAGCGCTATCGGACGCACGAGGGCAAGAAGCTGCGCTTCGCCAACGTCTTCGCGGCCAACGACCCCGAGTCGACGCTGATGAACATCAACCAGCTGCTCGACCTCGGCGCCATCCACCGCCCGCTCAACGTGGTCATCAACTGCCGCCCCGACCGCGTCGAACGCAACGGTCAGATGGGCGAGATCATCCCCGACCTCGACCCCGAGCGCGTCTTCGTCATCGGCCACCCGGCCAAGTCCGCCATCGACGCCATCCCCGCCGAGTTCCGCTCGCGCGCCGTCGACCTCGGCGGCGACAAGCGCGACCCCGAGGAGTTCATGGCCAGGATGCTGGACATGCTCGGCCAGGACTCGTCGATGGTCGCGATCGGCAACATCCACGGTCAGGGCGAGATCCTGCTGGAGCACCTCGCCGAACTGCCGCCGGACGACAGCGCCGACGAACCGGTGGCCGCCGCGGCCCCGGCCGGCCGGACCGGGACGGCACCCGCCGCAGCCGACCCCTCCGAGACCATGCAGCTGTACGCGCCCCGCCTCGACCCGTACCAGGGCTACTCGGAGGCGTACGAGTCCCGCTACGCCCAGCAGCCGTACATTCAGCCGCTCCCCGCCCAGCGGGCGGCAGCCGACCCGTACCCGCCGGGGGAGCGGACGAGCGGGGCGCCGTACGACCACACGTACGCCCACGACACGCGGCCGCAGCCGCACGACGGCGACCGGCCCGCCCCCGCCGCCCCGCGGGAACCCGCGGACAGCGGCCGGACGCCCGGACAGGCCCCGTCCCGCGGGCTGTTCGAACCCCGCGTCCCGCCCCAGACCTCCGCCGACGACAGCCAGCAGTGGCACAGCCCAGGAGAACAGCGTTGATCCCCTCCGTCCTCACCCCCGAGATCGCCGCGATCGGCATCGGCCTGGGTCTGATGTTCTCGCTCATGTGCTACCTGACGACCAATCTGTCGCCGGGCGGCATGATCACCCCGGGCTGGCTCGCGCTCACCCTCATCGAGGACCTCCAGCGCGCCGCCCTGGTCATCGGCGTGACCGTGCTGACGTACCTCGCCACGCTGCTCATGCAGAAGTTCGTGATCCTGTACGGCAAGCGGCTGTTCGCGGCCGTCGTGCTGAGCGGCGTGCTGATCCAGGCCACCGTGATCATCGTGCTGCAGATGGAGTTCCCGCTGCTGTACGCGAACCAGACGCTCGGCTTCATCGTCCCCGGCCTGATCGGCTACCAGCTGGTCCGTCAGCCCAAGGGCGCGACCCTGCTGTCCGTCGCGTCGGTCTCGCTGGCCACCTATGTGGTGCTGACCGCCGGCATCCTGCTGGGCGCCATGCCGACCGCCTGAACCCTTCCGTACCTCACGTACCCCTGGAGCCTCCACCATGCCGAAGCGCAAAGGCCGCCCCGTCCTCCACGCGGCGACGGTCCTGGCGCTGCTCGCGGGCAGCGCGTACTTCACCTACGAACTGCGCAAGGACGAGCAGGCGAAGCTCCCGGCCGCCCAGTCGATCACCGAGAACCTGCAGAGCTCGGGCAAGGCGACCGGCAAGCAGACCTGGGAACGGCTGAACAACCCGGCGCGCTCGGTGCTGCGCGACGGCAAGGGCGCCGTCATAGCCACCTTCACGGACGGCGCCCGTACGGCCACCCTCAAGGGCCCCACGCGGACCTTCACCGAACCGGCCAACACCACCACCAAGGTGGTCACCGACGACTGGGTCCGCCTCATGCCGGACACCTGGGCCAAGGGCGCCGAGAAGCAGCAGTGGTTCAAGGACTGGTTCAAGCAGTACTACGGCAGCGAGGAGGACGACATCTTCGCCTTCGCCTTCTCGTACATCCAGGGCGCGCCGGTCAAGAAGGACGACCAGGGTGTCCAGTACGCGGGCCACGCCACCTACGGCCCCCTCAAGGCCGACGGCGTCGACCGCTACGAACAGACCGACTTCTACGACTACCTGGGCATCCCGTACACCTTCCGGGACGGCGTCACCATGTACCCGCAGAAGGACCGCCTGCGCGCCGTGGACTGCTCCGGCTATCTGCGTCTGGTCTACGGCTACCGGGCCCGCTACCCGCTGATGTCGGACAACACCCACGGCGACGGGCTGCCGCGCACCGCCGACGGCATGGCCCGCGGCAAGGAGGGCGTCGACATCATCAAGCTCCAGGGGCCGAGCCCCTGGTACGTGCAGCCGAAGAACATCGACGTCCTGCAACCCGGCGACCTGCTGTTCTTCAAGATGGACCACCGCACCGCCAACCACATGGACCACTCCGCGATCTACCTCGGCCCGGACACCGAGGGCCACAAGGTCTTCATCTCCAGCCGCAAGGAGCAGAACGGACCCACGATCGGCGACCAGGGCGGTGTCTCGCGCCTCGACGGCGACGGCTTCTACGCCAAGCTGTTCCGCAGCGCGAAGCGGCTGTGAGCAGGCGGGCGAGGGCCGCCGCCGGCCCACGGCTTAGAGTGAACCGGTGAACGGCAACTGGCTCCTGCGCGGCCGCGACGGCCGGCTCAGTGTCTACCAGCTGTCGGGTGACGCCGTCCTGGTGCGGGCGGAACGCGCTCCCGGCGGCCCCTGGACCGAACCGCGGAGGGTGGGCGGCGATCAGCGGCTGCACCTCTCGGCCGGCGTCGGCCAGGGCACGGACGGCTACGCCCACCTGGTGGCCTGGCGGCCCACGGCCGAGGGCGAGTCGGGCCTGGTGCACTCCACGCACTTCCGCCCGCTGCTCGCGCCCCTGGACTGGAACCCGATCGGTCACCCGAAGAAGAAGGGCGACCGTACGGGCACACCGGCCGTCACCGTCGACGCCCAGGGCCGCGCCCATGTGTTCGTCCGCAACAACGGTGCGGGGGTGCACCACGTCGTCCAGAGGGAGAAGGGCGGCTGGGAGCCCTGGCGGGACCTGCGGGGCAGCAAGGTCCAGGACGGCCTGGCGGCGGTGACCGGGGAGTCCGGCAGGGTCGAGGTGTACGCGGCCGTTCCCGACGGCATCCTGCACTGGCGGCAGGAGGAGCCGGACGCCCGGCCGGTCATGCAGGAACCGCTGAAGGCCCCGGTCCGCCCCGGCACACTGCGCGCCCTCGCGACCTCGTCCGAGAGCACGACGGTCTTCTTCACGGACACCTCGGGGGACCTGTGCGCCTGGCGCCCCGGCGGCAAGCCGGCGGTCCTGCTGCCCGCGGCGGGCCCCGGCCCGGTCGCGGCGATCCGCTGCGAACTCGACGGCCACGACTGCACCCTGCTCGCCCAGCGCGCGGAGAGCGGCCGCGTCGCCTTCGCCGCCTACCCCACGGAGCTGGAGTCGGCCGGGGCCTGGTGGACGGAGTCGGGTCCGCAGCTGCCCGTCGACGCCCTGGTGGCCCTGACGAAGGACGCCGACGACCGCGTGGCGGCGGCGACACTGTCCCCCTCCACCGGCCAGCTCCTCCTCACCCGGCGCAAGGACGAACCGGGGCTGGCGCTGGAGGCATGGCGGCAGGTCTGAGCACGCGAAGGGGGCCCCCGCCCAGCGGGGGCCCCCTTCTGACGTACCCGGTGTTACGCCGGGACGCTCGCGACGCCCGGGGCCAGGAACTTCTTGCCGTTCACGCGCTCCGAAACGCCCTCGCGGTCCAGGTACGGCGTGATGCCGCCCAGGTGGAAGGGCCAGCCGGCGCCCGTGATCAGGCAGAGGTCGATGTCCTGGGCCTCGGCGACGACGCCCTCGTCGAGCATGAGCCCGATCTCCTGCGCCACCGCGTCGAGCACCCGCGCCCGCACCTGCTCCTCGGTCAGGACGACATCGCCCTGCTTCAGCAGCGCGGCGACCTCCGGGTCCAGCTCCGGCTTGCCGCTGTCGTAGACGTAGAAGCCGCGCTTGCCCGCCTCGACGACCGCCTTGAGGTTCGGGGAGACCTTGAAGCGGTCCGGGAAGGCGCCGTGCAGCGTCTCGGAGACGTGCAGGCCGATCGCCGGGCCGACCAGCTCCAGCAGCACCAGCGGGGACATCGGCAGACCGAGCGGCTCGATCGCCTTCTCGGCGACCTCGACCGGGGTGCCCTCGTCGATGACGTTCTGGATCTCGCCCATGAAGCGGGTCAGGATGCGGTTCACGACGAACGCCGGGGCGTCCTTGGTGAGGACCGCGGTCTTCTTCAGCTTCTTGGCGACGGCGAACGCGGTGGCCAGGGAGGCGTCGTCGGTCTTCTCGCCGCGGACGATCTCCAGCAGCGGCAGCACCGCGACCGGGTTGAAGAAGTGGAAGCCGACGACCCGCTCGGGGTGCTTCAGCTTCGACGCCATCTCCGACACGGAGAGCGAGGAGGTGTTGGTCGCGAGGATCGCGTGCGCCGGGGCGACCGCCTCGACCTCCGCGAACACCTGCTGCTTGACGCCGATCTCCTCGAACACGGCCTCGATGACGAAGTCGGCGTCGGAGAAGCCCTCGGCCTTGTCCAGGACACCGGTGACCAGCGCCTTGAGGCGGTTGGCCTTGTCCTGGTCGATCCGGCCCTTGCCGAGCAGCTTGTCGATCTCGGCGTGGACGTAGCCCACACCCTTGTCGACGCGCTCCTGGTCGATGTCGGTCAGCACGACCGGCACCTCCAGGCGGCGCAGGAAGAGCAGCGCGAGCTGGCTGGCCATCAGACCGGCGCCGACCACACCGACCTTGGTGACCGGGCGGGCCAGGTTCTTGTCCGGGGCGCCGGCGGGACGCTTGCCGCGCTTCTGGACGAGGTTGAACGAGTAGATCCCGGCGCGCAGTTCGCCACCCATGATCAGGTCGGCGAGGGCCTGGTCCTCGGCGTCGTACCCCTGCTGCAGGTCACCGTTCTTGGCGGCGGCGATGATGTCGAGGGCGCGGTAGGCGGCCGGAGCGGCGCCGTGCACCTTGGAGTCCGCGATGAAACGGCCCTTGGCGACGGCCTGGTCCCAGGCCTCGCCGCGGTCGATCACCGGGCGCTCGACCTCGATGTCGCCCTTGATCACCTGGGCGGTCCAGATCAGCGACTGCTCCAGGAAGTCGGCGCCCTCGAAGATCGCGTCGGCGATGCCGAGCTCGAAGACCTGCTTGCCCTTGAGCTGCTTGTTCTGGTTCAGCGAGTTCTCGATGATGACCGAGACGGCCTTGTCGGCGCCGATCAGGTTCGGCAGCAGTGCGCAGCCGCCCCAGCCGGGCACCAGGCCGAGGAAGACCTCGGGCAGCGAGAACGCCGGGATCGCCTTGGAGACGGTCCGGTAGGTGCAGTGCAGGCCGACCTCGACGCCGCCGCCCATCGCCGCGCCGTTGTAGTAGGCGAAGGTGGGCACGGCCAGCTTGGACAGGCGCTTGAAGACCTCGTGGCCGCCCTTGCCGATGGCGAGCGCGTGCTCGTGCTCCTTCAGCAGTTCGACGCCCTTGAGGTCGGCGCCGACCGCGAAGATGAACGGCTTGCCGGTGATGCCGACACCGACGATGTCGCCGTCGGCCGCCTCCTTCTCGACCTGGTCGATGGCGGTGTTGAGGTTCGCCAGCGACGCCGGGCCGAAGGTGGTCGGCTTGGTGTGGTCCAGGCCGTTGTCCAGCGTGATCAGCGCGAAGCGGCCGGCGCCGGACGGCAGGTCGAAGTGGCGTACGTGCGCACTGGTGACGACCTCGTCGGGGAACAGCTCGGAAGCCTGCTTCAGAAGCTCGGCGGTGGTGCTCACTTGTCCCCCTCGAAGTGCGGGTTCTCCCAGATGACCGTCGCGCCCATGCCGAAGCCGACGCACATGGTGGTCAGGCCGTAGCGGACGTGCGGCTGCTCCTCGAACTGGCGGGCCAGCTGCGTCATCAGCCGGACGCCGGAGGAGGCCAGCGGGTGACCGAAGGCGATGGCGCCGCCGTACTGGTTGACGCGCTCGTCGTCGTCCGCGATGCCGTAGTGGTCGAGGAAGGCCAGCACCTGCACGGCGAAGGCCTCGTTGATCTCGAACAGACCGATGTCGGAGATGGACAGACCCGCCTTGGCGAGGGCCTTCTCCGTCGCCGGGATCGGGCCGTAGCCCATGACCTCCGGCTCGACGCCCGCGAAGGCGTACGACACGAGGCGCATCTTGACCGGCAGGCCGTTCTCGCGGGCGAAGTCCTCGCTCGCGATGATCGACGCGGTGGCACCGTCGTTGAGACCGGCCGCGTTACCGGCGGTGACCCGGCCGTGCACACGGAACGGGGTCTTGAGACCGGAGAGGTTCTCCAGCGTCGTACCCGGGCGCATCGGCTCGTCGGCGGTGACCAGGCCCCAGCCCGTCTCGCCGGCCTCCGCGTTGGTCCGGCGCACCGAGATCGGCACCAGGTCCTGCTGGATCTTGCCGTTGGCGTAGGCCTTGGCGGCCTTCTCCTGCGAGCGCACCGCGTACTCGTCGGCGCGCAGCTTGGTGATCTGCGGGTACCGGTCGTGCAGGTTCTCCGCGGTCATGCCCATGAACAGGGCGGACTCGTCGACCAGCTTCTCGGAGACGAACCGCGGGTTCGGGTCCACGCCCTCGCCCATCGGGTGGCGGCCCATGTGCTCCACGCCACCGGCGATGACGGCGTCGTAGGCACCGAAGGCGATCGAACCGGCGGTGGTCGTCACGGCGGTCAGGGCGCCGGCGCACATGCGGTCGATCGAGTAGCCGGGCACGGACTGCGGCAGACCGGCGAGGATGCCGGCCGTACGGCCCAGGGTCAGACCCTGGTCACCGATCTGCGTGGTCGCGGCGATGGCGACCTCGTCGATCTTCTTCGGGTCGAGACCCGGGTTGCGGCGCAGCAGCTCCCGGATCGCCTTCACGACGAGGTCGTCGGCGCGGGTCTCGTGGTAGATGCCCTTCGGGCCCGCCTTGCCGAACGGGGTGCGGACGCCGTCGACGAAGACGACGTCCCTGACGGTACGAGGCACGATGGCTCTCCTCCAGGGTGCGGGACACTGAGCGCTTGCTTACGGCCCATGCTACTTATGAGTAACGTAGCTGCCCAGTCCCGGGGGCGGGAGCGGCGAAGGTCACACCCGCCCGGTCGCGGTGGACCGGTGATCAAGAAAGGGACGTCCCAGGATCTTGGCGTGATCTCGACGTCCCTGTTCCGTGTCCGCGGCCCCTGCGGAGCCTCAGGCCCCCTTGGCCGACAGCGCCGACACCAGCACCGGCGTCACCAGCTCCACCTGCCACGCCCGAGCGCCGTACCCCGCCAGCGCGGCCCCCACCGAGTCGGCGTCCACCACCTTCGGCGGTTCCCAGCAGATGCGCCGCACCGTGTCCGGCGACACCAGGTTCTCCTGCGGCAGGTTGAGCCGCTCGGCAAGAGCGCTCACCCCGGCCCGGGCCGCCGACAACCGCGTCGCGGCGGCGGGGTCCTTGTCGGCCCAGGCCCGCGGCGGCGGAGGCCCGGTCACCGGCTGACCGGGCTGCGGCAGCGCGGCGTCCGGCAGGGCCTTGGCGCGATCCACCGCCGCCTGCCACTGCTCCAGCTGCCGCCGCCCCATCCGGTGCCCGAACCCGTTCAGCGCGGCCAGCGCGTGCACACTGCCGGGCAGAGCGAGCGCGGCCTCCACGATGGCCGCGTCACTGAGTACCTTGCCGGGGGACACGTCCCGCCGCTGCGCGATACGGTCCCGCGTCTCCCACAGCTCCCGTACGACACCGAGCTGCCGCCTGCGCCGCACCTTGTGCATCCCGGAGGTGCGCCGCCACGGATCCTTCCTCGGCTCGGCCGGCGGCGCGGCCGCGATCGCGTCGAACTCCTGCAGGGCCCACTCCAGCTTGCCCTGCCGGTCCAGCTCCTTCTCCAGGGCGTCGCGCAGGTCGACGAGGAGTTCCACGTCGAGCGCGGCGTACCTCAGCCATGGCTCGGGCAGCGGCCGGGTCGACCAGTCGACGGCGGAGTGGCCCTTCTCCAGGACGAAGCCGAGGACCCCCTCGACCATCGCGCCGAGGCCGACCCGGGGGAACCCGGCCAGCCGGCCGGCCAGCTCGGTGTCGAAGAGCCGGGTCGGGACCATGCCTATCTCCCGCAGGCAGGGCAGGTCCTGGGTGGCCGCGTGCAGCACCCACTCGACGCCGGACAGCGCCTCGCCGAGCCCGGACAGGTCGGGGCAGGCCACGGGGTCGATCAGCGCGCTCCCGGCGCCCTCGCGGCGCAGCTGCACCAGATAGGCCCGCTGGCCGTAGCGGTAGCCGGAGGCGCGCTCGGCGTCGACGGCGACCGGACCGGAGCCCGCGGCGAAGGCGGCGACCACCTCGGCGAGCCCGGCCTCGTCGGTGACCACGGGCGGAATGCCCTCGCGGGGTTCGAGCAGCGGTGTCGGCGCCCCTGTCACAGAAGATCCGGCGTTGTCCGGAGGAGTGCCCCCGGTGATGCGCAGGGAGCTGTCTGCTGCGGTGTTTTGGGCGTCGGTCACCTGTCAAGGGTATCCGTGCGCGGACGTCGCCCGTCGCCGGAACGTTCCGGCGACGGGCGCAGGAGGGGCGTAAACCAGTCAGGCCGGTGAACGGTGCGGCTCACGTGAGTGGACCGGCCGCGCTCCGCACGGCTCAGTGGATGATCCCGGTGCGCAGGGCCACGGCCACCATGCCGGCCCGGTCGCCCGTGCCCAGCTTGCGGGCGATGCGGGCGAGGTGGCTCTTGACGGTCAGCGCGGACAGGCCCATCGAGACGCCGATCGCCTTGTTGGACTGGCCCTCCGCGACCAGCCGCAGCACCTCGACCTCGCGTCCGGACAGCTCGCGGTAGCCGCCCGGGTGGCTCGGGGCACCCGGGGGGCGGCGGTGCATCCGGGCGGCGCCGAGGGGAGCGGTGCCGGGCCGGGCGGGCAGGCCGATGTTGGTACGGGTGCCGGTGACGACGTACCCCTTGACCCCGCCGGCCAGGGCGTTGCGCACGGCGCCGATGTCGTCGGCGGCGGACAGGGCCAGTCCGTTGGGCCAGCCCGCCGCGCGGGTCTCGGACAGCAGGGTCAGGCCGGAGCCGTCGGGCAGGTGGACGTCGGCGACGCAGATGTCGCGCGGGTTGCCGATGCGGGGGCGGGCCTCCGCGATGGACGAGGCCTCGATGACATCGCGCACGCCGAGAGCCCACAGATGACGGGTGACGGTGGAGCGGACGCGCGGGTCGGCCACGACCACCATGGCGGTCGGTTTGTTCGGGCGGTAGGCGACCAGGCTTGCGGGCTGCTCGAGGAGAACGGACACCAGGCCTCCTGGGTGGGGGGACGGGGCCGGCTTGGGGGATGAAGCCGGGACGAACCGTGCTTTCAAGGTCACAGTCGTCTTCGGCAGCAAACTCGTCCGCCTTTAGAGAATGATCACGATCTAGTGAGTAACAATCTGCGCAATTCGGACGCACGATCGATCATCCGAAGATCGAGTCGGCCCGAGCGGATGCGATTCCGGGTCGGAAAGTGGCCGTATCGACAAAGGGATGGTCAATAAGGCGCCCATGCGGATGAAGCCGCCGGCACCCGCCGGGCGGCTCACCTGATCATCGTGGCTGCGGGCCCCTGCGCTGCGGCAGCGTGACCACCGAGGCGTCCCCCGGACCGGCCGGCGGCAGGCCCGCGACCTGCGCCAGCAGATCGCACCAGGAGGCCAGGTGGGAGGCCGTGTCGGGCACCCCGCCGAGCCCCTCGCGGGGCGTCCAGGACGCCCTGATCTCGATCTGCGAGGCCGACGGACGGTCGGCGAGTCCCCCGAAGTAGTGGGAACTCGCGCGCGTGATCGTCCCGCTCGGCTCGCCGTAGCCGAGCCCCCGCGCCTGCAGCGCACCCGTCAGCCACGACCAGCACACCTCGGGCAGCAGCGGATCGGCCGCCATCTCCGGCTCCAGCTCCGCGCGTACCAGCGTCACCAGCCGGAACGTTCCGCGCCAGGCGTCATGGCCCGCCGGGTCGTGCAGCAGCACCAGCCGCCCGTCGGCCAGCTCCTCCTCGCCGTCGATCACCACGGCCTCCAGCGCGTACGCGTACGGGGCGAGCCGCTGCGGGGCGGGCGTGGGCTCCACCTCGACCTGCGCCCGCAGCCGGCTGCTGCGCAGGGCATCGACCGCGGCCCGGAAAGCCGGCGGACCCGAGGTGCTCGCGCGCCGGTCCGCCTCCTCGGTGTCCTTCACGTCGTCCATTCCGTCAGCGCTGTCCGACATTCGTCCGTGAGCCGCAGCCATGCGGGGAAGAGTAAGGGGAAGCGAGGGCTTGTGCAGGGCAAGACACCCCGCGCCGTCGCCCGCCGCCGTCGTGCGAGACTTGCCCCGTGACCGCCAACGACAGCATGCAGCCGACAGCGACGTACGACAGCGCCTTCCTCAAGGCGTGCAGGCGCGAACCCGTGCCGCACACCCCGGTGTGGTTCATGCGCCAGGCCGGCCGCTCCCTGCCCGAGTACCTCAAGGTGCGCGAGGGCATCCCCATGCTGGAGTCCTGCACGCGGCCCGAGCTGGTCACCGAGATCACGCTGCAGCCGGTACGGCGGCACAACGTGGACGCGGCGATCTACTACAGCGACATCGTCGTCCCGCTCAAGGCCATCGGCGTCGGCCTGGACATCAAGCCCGGCGTCGGCCCGGTCGTCGACGAGCCCATCCGCACCCGCGCCGACCTGGCCCGGCTGCGCGACCTCACCCCCGAGGACGTCCACTACGTCACCGAGGCGATCGGCCTGCTCACCAAGGAGCTGGGCGCGACCCCGCTGATCGGTTTCGCCGGCGCGCCTTTCACCCTCGCGAGCTACCTGGTCGAGGGCGGCCCCTCGCGCACGTTCGAGAACGCCAAGGCGATGATGTACGGCGACCCCGAGCTGTGGGCCGACCTGCTGGACCGCCTCGCCGACATCACGGCCGCCTTCCTGAAGGTGCAGATCGAGGCGGGCGCGAGCGCGGTCCAGCTGTTCGACTCCTGGGTCGGCGCCCTCGCCCCGGCGGACTACCGGCGCTCGGTCATGCCCGCCTCCGCGAAGGTCTTCGAGGCCGTCTCCGGCTACGGCGTCCCGCGCATCCACTTCGGTGTCGGCTCCGGTGAGCTGCTCCAGCTCATGGGCGAGGCCGGCGCGGACGTCGTCGGTGTCGACTGGCGCGTCCCGCTGGACGAGGCGCAGCGCCGCGTCGGCCCCGGCAAGGCGCTCCAGGGCAACCTCGACCCGACGGTCCTGTTCACCGACAAGGACACCGTGGAGACCAAGGCCCGCGAGGTGCTGGACGCGGCCGCCGGTCTGGAGGGCCATGTCTTCAACCTCGGCCACGGCGTCATGCCGAACACCGACCCGGACGCGCTGACCCGCCTCGTGGACTACGTCCACACCGCGACCGCGCGCTGACTCACCACGTGTAACGGGGCCGCGCCCGCCTGCCGAACAGCAGGCCGGACGGCTCCGGCGGGGGCGGTGTGCCGGGTCTGAGCGGCCAGGCGAGCAGCATGCCGGCCACGAAACCGACCACGTGCGCCGCGTACGCCACCGTGCCGGCCCCGGACACGCCGTGTCCCGACGAGTACACCGCCTGCAGCACGAACCAGAAGCCCAGCACCAGCCACGCGGGCAGCCTGAGCGGCAGGAAGATCAGGAACGGGACGAGGACCCAGACCCTCGCCCCCGGCCACAGCACGATGTAGGCGCCGAGGACCCCGGCGATCGCGCCCGAGGCGCCGATCAGCGGGTCCCCCGACGTGGCGTTGAGCAGCGCGAAGCCGTAGCCGGCGGCGTAACCGCAGACGACGTAGAAGAGGAGGAAGCGGATGTGGCCCATCCGGTCCTCGACGTTGTTGCCGAAGATCGGCAGGAAGAGCATGTTCCCGAGCAGGTGCAGCCAGCTGCCGTGCAGGAACATCGCCGTGAAGACCGACAGCGGCGGCGACTTGTCGTAGGACGGCGGGGCCACCACGCAGCCCAAGCCGTGCGGGCCCACGCCGACGTCACCCGTCGGGACCAGCCGGGGTATCTGATCGTGGATCAGCTCTCGGGGGACCGCCGCGTAGCGGTCCATGAAGGCCTGCAGATGGCACAGCTGCGCCAGGTCGCTGCCGCCGGCCACGGAACCGGCCAGGCCGGGCGTGGTGACGAACACGAGGACGTTCGCGGCGATCAGCGCGTACGTCACCCATGGGGTGCGGCGCACCGGGTTCACGTCATGGACGGGGATGACCACACAGAAGTAGTGCCCGGGACGGGGCGGGCGAATCGGTGAACGCCGTCGGGCGGGCGTGCGTATCTTCCGTCAACCGACGTGAGGACAGGCGATGAGCGAACGAGTTACTCCCATGCATGCTCTGCCCGACGGTGAGGCGGAGCTCTCCCTGGTCGTACGGCTCCCGTGGGAGGACGTCGCGCGGCTCGGTCAGGAAGCGGGACGGCTCGCTTCGCAGATGCAGCGGCCGGTGACGCTGGACGAGGCGGTGAGCTACCGGCTGCGGTCCGCCCGGCCGACGGCGACGCATGCGAAGCCCTCCGGGGAGCAGCCGGCCGCGGTTTCCGCTCTGCCGCGGATCAGCGGGACGGCCTAGGGGGATCCAAGCGAAGCCCTTAGGGCACGCGAACCTTCGCCGCCGCCTTTCTCGCCGCCACCAGTACCGGGTCCCACACCGGTGAGAAGGGCGGGGCGTAGCCCAGGTCCAGCGCCGTCATCTGGTCCGCCGTCAGCCGCGCGGTCAGCGCCACCGCGGCGATGTCGACCCGTTTCGCCGCGCCCTCCCTGCCGACGATCTGGACGCCCAGCACCCGGCCCGTGCGGCGTTCGGCGAGCATCTTGACCGTCATCGGGGAGGCGCCGGGGTAGTAGCCGGCACGGCTGGTGGACTCGACGGTGACCGTCTCGTACGCCAGGCCCACCCGGTCGGCGTCCTTCTCGCGCAGGCCCGTGCGGGCGATCTCCAGGTCGCAGACCTTGCTGACCGCCGTGCCGACCACGCCCGGGAAGGTGGCGTAACCGCCGCCGACGTTGCTGCCGATGACCTGCCCGTGCTTGTTGGCGTGGGTGCCGAG
Source organism: Streptomyces sp. NPDC001851 (assembly GCF_040297165.1). Classification (NCBI taxonomy): domain Bacteria; kingdom Bacillati; phylum Actinomycetota; class Actinomycetes; order Kitasatosporales; family Streptomycetaceae; genus Streptomyces; species Streptomyces sp. NPDC001851. The sequence continues at coordinate 53,450 of NZ_JBEOYR010000041.1, forward strand.
GGGGACGTACTGCTCCTGGCCGGAGACCAGGTTCAGCACCTCCACGCAGTCGCCGCCCGCCCAGATGTTCTCGTGGCCGCGCACCCGCATCGCGAGGTCGGTGAGCAGGCCGCCGTGGGCGCCGAGCGGGAGGCCCGCGGCCCCGGCGAGCGCGGTTTCCGGGCGGACACCGATGCCGAGGATCACCACGTCCGCGGGATACTCGGCGTTCTGCGTGGCGACCGCGCGGGCCCGGCCGTCCTCCCCGGTGAGGATCTTGGTGACCTCGGCGTCGTTCACCATGGTGATGCCGAGGCCCTCCATGGCCCGGTGGACCAGTCGGCCCATGTCCGGGTCGAGCGTCGACATGGGCTCCCTGCCGCGGTTGACGACGGTCACCTGGAAGCCGCGGTGGAGCAGTGCCTCCGCCATCTCCACACCGATGTAGCCCGCCCCCACGACCACCGCTCTGCGGCCACGCGTGCGTGCCAGCGTGTCCAGCAGGGCCTGGCCGTCGTCCAGGGTCTGCACGCCGTGCACGCCGGGGGCGTCCGCGCCGGGCAGGTCGGGGCGGACCGGGCGCGCGCCGGTCGCGATGACGAGCTTGTCGTACGGCGTCCAGGACTCGGCGCCGGAATCGACGTCACGCGCGCGTACCCGCTGTCCGGCCACGTCGATCTCCGTGACCTCCGTGCGCAGCCGCAGATCGATGCCCCGCGCGCGGTGTTCCCCGGGCGTGCGGGCGATCAGGGCGTCCCTCTCGGGGACGTCTCCGCCCACCCAGTACGGGATGCCGCACGCCGAGAAGGAGGTGAAGTGGCCGCGTTCGAAGGCCACGACCTCCAGTTCGCCGGGCCCCTTCAGCCGGCGCGCCTGCGATGCCGCGGACATGCCCGCGGCGTCGCCGCCGATGACGACCAGCCGTTCCCTGCCGCTGCCGCTGCCGCTGCCGCTGCCGCCCCGCCCACCGCTCATGGTCATGGGAACACGCTACGGGGCGGGGGCGGCGGGAGTGCCGGGTACGGAGGATCCCGGGCCCTGGCGGGAGTGTCAGGGGGGTCTGAGAGAGTGGGGGCATGAGCGCAACGGGTACGCGTACGGGGCATGTCGTCGTCATCGGAGCCGGTATCGCCGGGCTGGCCGCCGCCCACCGGCTGCTCGGGCACGGCATGCGCGTGACCGTACTGGAGGCCTCCGGCCGGGTCGGCGGCAAGCTGCTGCCCGGCGAGATCGCGGGCGTCCGGGTCGACCTGGGCGCCGAGTCGATGCTCGCCCGCCGCCCCGAGGCGGTGACCCTCGCGCGGGAGGTGGGCCTCGCCGGCCGGCTCCGGCCGCCGGCCACCGCGACCGCCTCGATCTGGACCCGCGGCGCCCTGCGCCCCATGCCCAAGGGCCATGTCATGGGCGTGCCCGGCACCGCCGCCGCCCTCTCCGGGGTGCTGTCCGACGCGGGCCTCGCCCGCATCGGGCGCGACGCCGAGCTGCCGCGCACGGAGGTCGGCGACGACGTGGCCGTGGGGGAGTACGTGGCCGCCCGGCTCGGCCGCGAGGTCGTCGACCGCCTGGTCGAGCCCCTGCTCGGCGGGGTGTACGCGGGCGACGCGTACCGCATCTCGATGCGCTCGGCCGTCCCGCAGCTCTTCCAGGCGGCCCGCACGCACGCGTCCCTGACGGAGGGAGTGCGGGAGATCCAGGCCAGGGCCGCCGCCGCCCAGCAGACCGGACCGGTGTTCATGGGCATCGAGGGCGGGGTGGGAAGCCTCCCGCTCGCCGTCGCGGAGTCGGTACGGGCGCGTGGCGGAGAGATCCTGACCGGGGCACCGGTGCGCGAGCTGCGCCGGGCCGGGTCCACGGAGCCGGGCGCCGTGGACGCGGCGTGGCGCGTCGTCGCCGGTGACCGGGTGCTGCACGCGGACGCGGTCGTCCTCGCCGTCCCCGCGAGCGCGGCCGCCGGCCTCCTGCGAGCCGAGGCCCCGGCCGCGGCGACCGAACTCGCCGCCGTCGAGTACGCCTCGATGGCCCTGGTCACCCTCGCCTACCGGCGGGCGGACCTGAGACTCCCCGAGGGCAGCGGCTTCCTCGTGCCGCCCGTCGACGGACGCACCATCAAGGCCTCGACCTTCGCCTCGCAGAAGTGGGGCTGGATCGCCGAGGAGGACCCCGGCGTGGTCGTCCTGCGCACGTCCGTCGGACGGTACGGCGAGACGGAGATCCTCCAGCGTGACGACGCCGCCCTGGCCGAGGTGTCCCGGCACGACCTGCGGGAGGCCACCGGCCTGGACGCCGTACCCCTGCAGACCCGGGTCACCCGCTGGACCGACGGCCTGCCGCAGTACCCGGTCGGGCATCACGCGCGCGTGGCCCGCATCCGCGAGCACGTCGCCAAGCTGCCGGGCCTCGCGGTGTGCGGCGCTCAGTACGACGGCGTGGGCATCCCGGCGTGCATCGCGAGCGCCTACGCGGCGGTGGATCAGCTGGGCGGTGACCTGAGCGGAATCCGGGAGCTCACGGCCAACCCGGTGCAGAGCCTCCACGGCGGGGCGGGAGAATAGGGACCATGAGTGACGACGCCCCCACCACCGAGTCCGGCAGGATCCCGAACAAGGGCAAGCTGGCCAAGGACCTCAACGAGGTCATCCGCTACACCCTGTGGTCGGTCTTCAAGCTGAAGGACGTGCTGCCCCAGGACCGCGCCGGTTACGCCGACGAGGTCCGGGAGCTGTTCGACCAGCTCGCCGCCAAGGACGTGACGATCCGCGGCACCTACGACGTCTCCGGCCTGCGCGCCGACGCCGACCTCATGATCTGGTGGCACGCCGAGACCAGCGACCAGCTGCAGGAGGCGTACAACCTCTTCCGCCGCACCAAGCTGGGCCGCGCCCTGGAGCCGGTCTGGTCCAACATGGCGCTGCACCGGCCGGCCGAGTTCAACCGCTCGCACATCCCCGCGTTCCTCGCCGACGAGACGCCCCGCAACTACGTGAGCGTCTACCCGTTCGTGCGTTCCTACGACTGGTACCTGCTGCCCGACGAGGACCGCCGCCGCATGCTCGCCGACCACGGCAAGATGGCCCGCGGCTACCCCGACGTGCGCGCCAACACGGTCGCCTCCTTCTCCCTCGGCGACTACGAGTGGATCCTGGCCTTCGAGGCCGACGAGCTGTACCGCATCGTCGACCTCATGCGCCACCTGCGCGCCTCCGAGGCCCGCATGCACGTCCGCGAGGAGGTCCCGTTCTACACGGGCCGCAGGAAGGACATCGGGGACCTGGTGGCGGGCCTGGCCTGACCAACGCCCCGAGGGGCAGCGCCCCGTGAGGGGCGCGGGGCTGTCTCGATGTGCGGCTCCGCCGCGTGGGCGCGACCAGCCACGATGACGCCGCGGCCGCCCGACGGCAGACCGGGGCACCCCGGCAGGGCCCCCTAACGCCGGCCACCCCGGAGAGCGCCCCGCGGGGACTCTTTCGCCGCCCCCACCGCCGGAGGCAACCGGTGCGGCGCGCACGAAGCGCGCCGCCCGGGCACCCGCCCCTCCAGCAGGTAGGTGTCGAGATACGCGTTGACGCACTGGTTGGCGCCGCCCCCGATGCCGTGCGTGCCCGCGTCCCGCTCCGTCACCAGCACCGAGTCGGCCAGCCGCCGGTTCATCTCCAGCGCACCCGGATACGGTGCCGCCGCGTCCCGCTCGGCCGCCAGGATCAGCACCGGCGGCAGCTCACCCAGCCCGGTCCGCACGTCCAGCGGCTGCTGGCGGGGTGCCGGCCAGAAGGCGCACGGCAGATTCATCCACGCGTTGTCCCAGGTCTCGAAGGGCGCCATGCGGGCGAGCCGGGTGTTGTCCCGGTCCCACACCTGCCAGTCCGTCGGCCAGGGCGCGTCGTTGCACTCCACGGCCGTGTAGACCGCGTTGCCGTTCTCCGCCTCCGCGGCCGTCTTCGGATCCGGCGCCGCCAGCCGCACCAGCGGCTTCGGGTCACCGTGCAGATACGCCGACAGGGCCTGGGCCTGGCCCGGCCAGAAGTCGTCGTAGTACCCGGCCCGCAGGAACGCGCTCTGCAGCTGGCCGGGACCGACCTTCCCGCCGGCCGCCCTGACCGCCAGCCGCTCCCGCGCGGTGTCATAGCTGCGCTGGACCTTCCCGGCGGTGTCACCGAGCCGGTAGACGTCGTCGTGACGGGCGATCCAGTCCCGGAAGTCCGCCCAGCGCCCCTCGAACGCGGCCGACTGGTCGAGGTTGTTCCGGTACCAGACCTTGGCCGGGTCCGGGTTCACCGCCGAGTCCAGCACCATCCGCCGTACGTGCGCGGGGAACAGCGTCGCGTACAGCGCACCGAAGTAGGTGCCGTACGACGCCCCGAGGAAGGTCAGCCGGTTCTCGCCCAGCGCGGCCCGCAGCACGTCCAGGTCACGGGCGTTGTTCAGCGAGGTGTAGAAGCGCAGCTTGTCGCCGGAGCGCTGGGCGCAGCCGCGCGCGTACGCCCTCGCCTCGGCGACGCGCTCGCGCTTGTACGCCTCGGACGGGTGCGCCGGCGACGCGGTGGGCGCCTTGAAGTAGTGCTTCGGGTCCACGCAGGACAGCGGCGCCGAACGGCCCACGCCGCGCGGGGCGTAGCCGACCAGGTCGTAGGCGGCGGCGATCCGCTTCCACTCCGGGGCCGTGCCGACCAGCGGGAAGCGCATGCCGGAGCCGCCGGGGCCGCCCGGGTTGTAGACGAGGGAGCCCTGCCGGGGGACCTTCCGCTTGCTGTTGTGCGGGTCCTGCTGGGTCGCCAGGGCCCGGCTGACGGTCAGCGTGATCTGCCGGCCGTTCGGGTGGGCGTAGTCGAGCGGGACGGTCACCGTGCCGCACCGCACGTTCTTCGGCGCGTCCGGTACGTCGGCGGGGGAGCACGCGCCGAAGGCGATGCCGGTCGCCCCGGCGCGAGCCGCGGCCACCTCGGTGCCGCGCAGCTCGGCCGCGCCCGGGGCACCGTGCGCCGCCCGGGCGGCGGGCGCGCTGCCTGCAGGGGCCGCGGCCAGGGTGGTCAGGAGCAGGGTCCCGGCGGCCGAGTACAGAGCGGCAGCTCTCATCGCGTATCCCTTCGGTGCAACGGCGGCGATGGCACGGCTGCCACGGCCCGGCGACAACAGAAGGGATATTTCGGTCGACCACAGGGGAAGGCAAGCACCGTCGGGCCGGTGTCGGCGCCAATGCCCCTGTGCGCCCCCGAAGCGCCGTCACTCCCGCCAGGGCTGGTCGCGGTGGGTGAACGCGGCGCGCAGCTCCGGCTCGCCGATCGCGCGGATCCCGCGCAGGGCGACCGACGTGAGGAACGACCGCTCGTCACCGGCCGGCCTGCGGATGAGCGCGCCCAGCAGCCGCTGCCCGGCCGGGGAGGCCCAGCGCGCGTACGGATGCACCTCGAACCGGGCGATGGCCAGGCAGCTCAGGGCCAGCGTGAGGGGCAGGGCGAACCACAGGCCGACCAGCAGCCGTGGCGTCCCCGTCTGGACGGGCAGCAGCAGCGCGGTCACACCGAGCACCGCGACGGCCAGCGCGGCGGCGCGCACCTGGCGGACGGCGGTGCCCACGGTCGTACCGGCGCCGTCGGGGACGGCGAGGCCGGCGCGCACCAGCCGGTCGGCGAGCCGCCGCACGGCCTCGGCGCCGGCCGCCCGCGCCCGCACGGGCCCGATCCGCGACTGTCCCTCAGGCCCTATGGCCCCTATGACGGACTGCTCGATCTCGTCGCGCCCCCGCGGGTCCACCACCGTGGCCCAGCCGGTGTGCGCGAGGAGCAGGCGCCGCTGGCGGGCCATGGAGATCAGGGTCACATCGGCGACCCGGGCCGGGCCGCCGGAGAGGAAGGCGGCCTCGTACAGCGTCAGAGCGTGCTCCCGGTCCGGTGCCGCGGCATCCGTGTCGAGGGCCGCGGCGCGTAGGGCGGCCAGGCACAGCCGGGTGCACGCCGTACCGGCGAAAGCCCAGGCCAGGAGCAGGAGAAGGACCCAGAACATGACGTGTTTCTATGCCAGGGGCCGGGGGGAACACCATGCCCCGTTCAGTATCCGGACACAGTGTTAGCGGTACGTGACGTTCCGTTTCAGCCCCTGGTCAGGGGCTGACCGTCGCGGGCGGCGGGCTGGCGGCGGCGGGCGGCAGGGAGTACGACTCGCCCGCCGAGGGCACGACCGGCACGACGGCGCTCGGGGCGACCGCGGGCGGGGACGGCACGGGGGTGGGCGAGGCCGCCAGGTCCCGCGCGAGCGCCGCGAAGTCGACGTACCCCGTCGCCTCCAGGACCTTGATGTGGTCCAGGACGGTCGCGTTGGCGTCATCGGCGAGATCACGGACCAGGGAGTTCTGGGTGCCGGCCCGGACCTGGGCGACCAGCGCGAACACCCGGCCGTGGGCGAGCCGCAGGATGGCGGCGAACCGGCGGTCGAAGTCCTGCCCCTTCGCCGCCCCGAGGGTGGCGAGCCACTGCTTCTGCTGGTCGTTCGGCTCGTTCGGCAGCGGTACGCCGAGCTGGGTGGCGACGGTGCGCACATGCGCGTCCAGCGAGGTGTGGCCGTCGACGAGGTGCTGGCCCGCGGTGCGTACGGCGGCCGTGGTCCCCTTCTGCTCCGCCAGTTCGCCGGCGGGCAGTTCCCAGAGCCCCGCCAGCCGGACCTTGGTGATGAAGTCCCGGTCCTGTGTGGACAGGGGGCCGTACGGGGTGGTGACGGTCTGCGCGCTCAGCACGTCGGCGCCGACCGGGCCCTGCCGGTCGGCGTACGACCACAGCGGGTACAGCAGCGCCGCCGCGGTCGCCGCCAGGGCCGTGATGACGAGTCCGGTGCCGCTGAATATGCCTCGGCCCTTGACCGGGGGGCGGGGTCGCATGGCGCCTCCTGTAGCGCACCGTACGCGAGTGTGCAGGGGTGGTGCGGCTTGGCATATTACTGCGGGGTTCCGCGCGGGGCCTCGGCCGTCGCGCCTTGTCGTGGCGCGGCCACGGCGCGTCGGCGGCGGCGGGTTCGCCGGGGCCGGCCGCGCCCAACGCGGCGGAGCCGCACATCAAGACAGCCCCGCGCCCCTCGGGGAGCCGCGGTGCCGTCGGCTGCACGGTGCCGCCGCCGTCGGTGAGCGGCTCACCCCTGGTGCCGCTGCAACAGCCTCCGCGCAACGCGGGCCCCCCGCCCGGCATGCCGCGGCGCGGGTCCCGCCCGGTCCAGCCACCACTGCCGCAGCGCCCGCCGGGCCCCCGCGTCCTGTGGCCGCCCGGCCTCCAGCAGATGTCCGGCGAAGTCCAGCGCGTCCCGCCGGTACCCCCCACGCATCGGCCGCACCCGCGCGTACTCCAGGAACGCCCCCCGGTATCCGTCGCCGAGGATCACCGGCAGCTCGGGCGCCACCTTCGCCGCCACATCCGCCCGCTTCGCCGCGAGCGCCCGCGCCTGCACCCCCATCCGCACCCGGTCGAACCCCTCGGGCACCGGCGTCCCGGCCACCAGCGAGGACAGTACGGCGGTCTGGGCGACCCCGACCCGCTCCCGCGCACCGACCGCCGGCCGCGCCAGAACCGCGACACCCCCGCCCGCCGAGCCGATGCCGACGCCAGCGTCGGCGTCGGCGACAGTCCCGTGCGCACGCCCGCGCCCGGCCGTCACCGCCTCCCGGATCGCGGCCAACTCCCGCTCCAGCTCGGACCGTTCCGGAAAGTTCTCGTCCCGTTCCAGCAGGACGCCGGGCGGGACGGTGCGGGAGGCGAGATCGGTGAGGATGTCGAGCACCGGGCGCGGCACGGGGTGCGCGTGGCTGTCGTGCCAGACGCCGTCACGCTCGAAGCCGCCCGCGACATGGACGTAGGCGATCGCCTCCACGGGCAGCGCGCCCAGCGCCTCGGCCGGGTCCTCGCCCCGGTTGACGTGGTTGGTGTGCAGGTTGGCCACGTCGATCAGGAGCCCTACGCCGGTGCGCTCGACCAGCTCGGACAGGAACTGCCCCTCGGTCAGCTGCTCGCCCGGCCAGGAGAACAGCGCGGCGATGTTCTCCAGGGCCAGCGGCACCGGAAGGGCATCCTGGGCGATGCGCACGTTCTCGCAGAGCACGTCCAGGGCGTCCCTGGTGCGCGGCACCGGAAGCAGGTGACCGGCCTCCAGACGAGGCGAGGCGGTGAGCGGGCCGCCCGCGCGGACGAACGCGATGTGCTCGGTGACCAGCGGCGCGCCCAGCGCCTCCGCCCGCTCGGCGAGCGCCGTCAGCCGGTCCCCGTCGGGGCGGTCGGCGCCGCCCAGACCGAGGGAGACGCCGTGCGGGATCACGGTGATCCCGCGCTCACGCAGCCGCACCAGCGATGCGGGAAGGTGACCCGGGCAGACGTTCTCCGCCACGACCTCCACCCAGTCGATGCCCGGCATACGCTCCACGGCGTCCGCTATCTCCGGCCGCCAGCCGATCCCCGTACCCAGTCGCCGCATGGTTCCACCCCTCCTTCGAATGACGGGGGTATGGCCCCGGCGACCGGCCGCGAACCTCCGCCGCCCCGGGTTCAGAGCAACATTTGAGGTTCAGCCCCGCGCCCCCGGGATCCGGGAGAGCGGCCCCGGGCGGCGCAGTGCGGGATGGTCGGCGACGACCGTGCAGCTGCCCGGGGCGATCTCCGTGAAACCGGCGTCCCTGACCACCGGCAGCCCACTGCCGGTCAGCCGGGGCCAGTCGGCGGGGTCCGCCGTACGGACGGCCAGGGCGAAGCCCGCGTCCCGCCAGGCGGTGCGCTCCGCGTCGGGCAGCGCCCACCAGGCCAGCTGGGCGCCGTGCCCGGCCTGGGCCATCGCCTTCCCGGCCGACATCTCCAGCTCGGGGTTCAGCCACAGCACGGGCCGCGCCGGACCGGCCCCGGCGGGCGGCTCGGGGTCGTCCAGCTCGGTGCCGGACACCTGGAGCTTCGCCAGGTCCTTGGGCCAGCCGTCGAGGGGGACCGGCGGGAAGACGCGTACCTCGGCGGACTCGCCGGCCACCGTGATCCCGGGCAGCGCCTCGGCCCGCCGCCACTCGGCGCCCCGGGCCCGCCGGACGACCTTGCGGATCCGCGCGTCCTCCCAGTTCCGCACGGCCTGTGCCCACTCCCCGTCGCCATGGGCCCGCTCGTCCCCGAGCAGTACGAGCACCGCCCGGGCGGCCGTCTCCAGCGCATCGGTACGAGCAGGCGGCGCATTCCGCTCGATCCGCACGACGAGCGGCAGCACGAACTGCGGCGCCTCGTCACGAGGGCTGTGCTCGGCCTGGAAGGGACTGATTCCGGGGGACGGCAGACTCTGGTTCACACCGGTCAACCCTAAGGGGCGGGGGCCTGACGTCTGCGCGGCATGGGCTGTGCCTTAGAGGCTGTGGGCGGTGATGTCGCCGTGGGAGGTGGTGGCGCGGATGTCGAGTGCGGTGGTGCCGTCGTTCTTGAGGGTGTTGGTGATGCGGCCGTAGGCGGTGCCGGCGTCGAGGGCGGCGGAGACGCCGGTGGCGGCGCCGATGGTGATGTCGCCGGACTGGGTGCGCAGTTCGACGGTGCCGTGTACGGCTTCGGTGATGCGGAT
>NZ_JBEOYR010000042.1:0-59548 GCF_040297165.1 Streptomyces sp. NPDC001851
CCGGACGACGGTGGAGTCCACCGACACCGTCCAGTCGATGTCGTCGTCGGCGTCCGCCGCTGACAGAACGGCGGCAAGGATCGTCTCCCAGGTACCGTCGACAGCCCACCTGATCAGCCGTTTGTGGGCGGTCTGGAACGGGCCGAGCTCGTCGGGCAGGTCCCGCCAGGGCGAGTTGGTGCGGTACTTCCACGCGATGGCCTCAAGGGTGCGGCGATGGTCAGCCCACCGCCGTCCGCGGACCGGATCGGTCGGCATCAGCGGCTCGATCCGGTCCCACATCGCATCGGTGATCACTAATCGGACGGACACATCCGATCAACTGACGAACCCATCAAAGAGACACGCTCTAGCCGTCCCCTGGGAAGAAAGGGTGCGATGAGCTCGGCGGCGTTGGCGTGGATGGCGCGTATCTGGTCTTGCAGGGCCCGTCCGGTGAACGCGCGCACCACGATCTTCCGCTTGGCGGTGTGCTCGGCGCCGGCCATCTGGGCGAGGACCCGACCACGCATCACTGGCTCGGCACGTACCTGAAGCGTTTGGGTGGTGAACTTCTGATCATTGGTCAGCACCCGCTTCACGTCCTGGTAGCGGGAGAGGAAGTAACTGTCGATCGCCGGCTCGTAGTGCACCGGTGCCTGGTCCCTCAGCCACGCGAAGTGGGGGTAGGGGTCGGCGGCGAAGTCCTCGGACAGGATGCTGAAGCCGGAGTTGACCATGGGCATGGTTGAGGATCTCCCGAAGGGGGCGGTAGCGGCAACAGACAGGGGCGGACCGCCCAGCAGGGCCACGCGGCGCGCCCTCGGTCCAGGCGCCCATGAAGAGTAGGACTCGGCCATGCTTGACGCAAACCATTCGCGTTAGAGTGGGTGTCATGGCTATCCGAAACGCAGTACGCCCCGGCGGCCGCAGCGCGCGCGTCCAGCAGTCTGTGCACCAGGCCGTGCGGGAACTGGAGGCCGAGGTCGGGCGGGCCGGGCTGACCGTGCCCCTGATCGCCGCTCGCGCGGGAGTCACTCCCTCGACGGTCTACCGGCGCTGGGGCGATCTGCAGACGCTGCTGTCCGATGTGGCGGTGCAGCGGCTGCGCCCGGAGGCGCCCCCGGCCGACCACGGCAGTCTCCGGGCGGATCTTCTGGCATGGGCGGAGCAGTTCCTGGAGGAGATGTCCTCGCCGGTGGGTGTGCTTTACATCCACGACGCGCTGGCCGGCGACCCGGCGGGCGGCGGTGCAGTCCGCTGCTCCGACTACGCGGTCGAGCAGTTGAAGGCGATCGGGGTGCGCGCGGCCGGGCGCGGCGAGGCGGTGCCGGACGTGGAGGGACTGCTGGACCGCGTGGTGGCGCCGGTGATGTATCGCATCCTCTTCCGCCCCGACGGCCTGTCGGTGGAGTACGTCCACCGCCTGGTCGCGGCGGCGCTCGGACCGTCCTGAGCGTCCGGACGCGCGGCCGTCCGTCCTGCGGGCGCGGCGTCGGCCGCGATGCGTCGGCGAGATGTACCGGCGGCTGCCCGGCGGCGCCCGCCGCCGGTGTTCACTCATAAAAGCGAATCCGTTGCGTTAGTGGCTGTGTGGCGGCTAGGCTTCTTATCGCTAAGACGTTGCTTTAAGCTCGTTCGGAGATGTTCCGTGCCCGTCCTCACAGCCACCCAGTCCTGCCCCCTCACACTGCGGCGCCGCCGGGGGTCCTTCACCCTCCAAGCCTCCATCCTGGTCGGCCTGCTGGCCGCCTCCAGCGCGCCGACGCCGCTCTACGCCCTCTACCAGGCCGAGTGGCACTTCTCGGCCCTCACGGTCACGGTCGTGTTCAGCGCCTACGCGCTCGCCCTGCTCGTGGCACTGCTCGCCGTCGGCACCCTCTCCGACTACCTGGGCCGCCGCCCGGTGCTCGCCGGGGCGCTGCTCGCCGAGGCCGCCGCCATGGCGGTCTTCGCCACCGCGCACGGAGTGGCCGAGCTCATCGCCGCCCGGATCGTCCAGGGCCTGGCCACCGGCGCGGCGTCCGGAGCAGCCGGGGCCGCGCTGCTCGACTTCGAGTACCCCGGCCGCCCGGGCCGGGCCGCGCTGGCCAACAGCGTCACCCCGGTGAGCGGCATGGCGGCCGGCGTGCTGGCCTCCACCGCTCTCGTCCAGTACGCCCCCGCACCGACGCACACCGTCTACCTCGTGCTGCTCGCACTGTTCACCGCCCAGGCCGCCGCCCTCGCCCTCACCCCGGAGACGGCGCACCCGCACCCGGGGGCGTGGCGCTCCCTGCGCCCCCGCATCGCCATCGCCCCCTCCGCCCGCCGGACGATGCTGCTCAGCGCCCCCGGTGTGATCGCCGCCTGGGCCCTCGGCGGCTTCTACTCCTCACTCGGCCCCGGCCTGGCCCGCACGATCGATCCCCTCGCGCCCCGGGCCGTCGGCGGCCTGGTCTTCTTCGCCCTGAGCTCCGCCGCTGCCCTGGCGGTGGTCGCCGCCAGGACGCTGCCCGCGAGCACGGCGAGCACCGGCGGTGCGGCGATGCTCATCCCCGGCGCCCTGCTGACCCTCAGCAGCCCCTACCAGCACAGCCTGGTCGCGCTGTTCGCCGGCACGGTGCTCTCCGGGGTGGGCTTCGGGGCGGTGACCCAGGGCACGCTGCGCCAGCTGCTGTCCAGGGCGGCAGCCGACGAGAGCGCCGGGACGCTCGCCGCCTACTACGTGCTGAGCTACCTCGCCATGAGCATCCCGGCGATCCTCGCCGGAATCCTGACGAACCGGTACGGCCTCACCACCGCCGTGTCCCTCTACGGCGCCACCGTCGTCCTCCTGGCCCTGACCGCCCTCGCCGTACCACCCCTGACCCGGCGCCGGCCCGCCACCGACTGACCCCTCGCACAGACCTCGCCGACCGACCCCTCGCGCAGACCCCGTACGCCGCACCGGCCGGACAGCTCACCGAAAGGCAGACCGATGACCCACAACCAGCCCAGCCCCGCCGACATCCACGTCTCCTGGGACCTGGGCGAGATCACCGTCCACCGGATCGACGAGATCGCGCTGCCCCGGCAGACCGGCCCCTGGCTCCTCCCCGAGGCCACCAAGGACGTCATCGACGAAGCGCCGTGGCTGCGCCCCGACTTCGCCGACGCCGAGGTGCCCTACCTCGCCAGCCACACCTTCGCCGTCGAGGCCGGGGGCCTGCGTATCCTCGTGGACACCGGCATCGGCAACGGCAAGGAGCGTGCCACCCCCGCCTGGAACGGCCTCGACACCGACTACCTGCGGCGCCTCACGGCTGCGGGATTCGCGCCCGAATCGGTGGACCTGGTGATCATCACGCATCTGCACACCGATCACGTCGGCTGGAACACCCGCCTGGACGGCGACCGTTGGGTACCGAGCTTCCCCAACGCCCGCTACCTGACCAGCCGTACGGAGTGGGACTACTGGGCAGCCGCCGACCTGGACGCCAACCGCCGGCAGATGTTCCGCGATTCGGTCCTGCCCGTCCACGACAACGGGCAGTTCGGCCTCGCCGACGTTCCCGCCGAGGGACACCAGGTGGCGGCAGGCATCCGCCTGGTCCCCGCCGCCGGGCACACCCCGGGCCAGATCGCCGTGGAACTGCACGGCGCCGACCGCTCGGCCCTGATCACAGGCGACAGCATCCACCACCCCGTGCAGCTGTCCCATCCCCACCTGACCAGCTGCGTCGACATCGACCCCGAGCAGGCCGTGAACAGTCGCCGCCGTCTCCTCGACAACCTGGCCGACACCGACGACCTGCTTCTCGGCACCCACTTCCCCCACCCGACCGCCGGCCTGGTGCGCCGCGACGAGGGCCGCTACCGCCTGCTGCCCGAACCCGGCACCCCGGCCCCAGCCGCCGCGGGGTGACCGGACGGGGCGGTCACCGGCCCAGTGCCTCCTGGCATATGGGCAGGGCTTGAGCGGCTCGGGAACGCGGGCATGGTTTCACCAGGACCGAATCCACAGCTCAGGACACTCCGGCGCAGGCACCCGCCATGGTGGCAGCGGGTACGCCGGTGACGGTGGCATCCGCGGTCACCAGCACAGGCGTCACGATCAGCCAGCACGTCGCCGGTGCAACGAAGTCGGCCGGAGGGGGCAGCCTGTCGCCTGCGCTGATCGCCAGCACTACGTCAGGCTCGGCCACCGGCAAGCACACGCAGCTGACGCGGACCGCGGGCGCCGCCGTGCCGCACGACCCCACCGACCCCGGCGGCTGGTGCTCCGTCTCCCGCGACGACGGCAAGGCGCAGGCGTTGCGGCCCACTCCCCACCGGGCCGAGTGGGCCGTCGACATGGCCGTGCGCGGAAATCTGCCTGCCGGCTCCATCCGGCAGGGCGGCTACCGCCACCAGACCGATTTGAGCGGCATCGACCCGCAGGCCTGTTCCCTGCGCCCATCCTGAACGCCCGAAGGGCACGCGTACTCCCGCCAACGTGATGCTCGGCATCCTGCCCTGGTACTGCCACCGCACTCCGGCCCTGCCCCGCTGCCTCCCACCGGCATGCCTGCCTGACCGGCACGGATGCACTCTCCGACCACGACAACGGCTCAGGGCCGCGGCGGCTTCAGCCGACGACGCCGTGTTCCCAGGCCCAGGCTGCGATCTCCACACGGTTGCGGGCCGGTAGTTTGTCCTGGACCCGGCTGAGGTGACTCTTGATGGTGCTGAGCGAGAGAGTCAGCCGTTCGGCGATCTCGCTGTTCGTGTGTCCGCGGGCGACCAGGCTCACGACCTTGAGTTCCTGGGGGGAGAGCCGTCGTGCGGCGGCGGCTCCGGTCTCGGCGCGCGACGGTCTGCTCAGGTGTTCCAGGAGCCGGACGGTGACGGACGGCGAGATGAGAGCGTCACCGCTGACCGCGGCGTGCACCGCTTCGATCAGCAGTCGGGGGCCGGAGTTCTTGACCACGAAGCCGCTGGCGCCGGCGCGGATCGCTCCGTAGACGTACTCGTCCATGTCGAACGTCGTCAGGATGACGATCTTGGTGCCGTCCGTCGCAGCTCTCTCTGCCTGGCGCAGTCGCCTGGTCGCCTCCAGACCGTCCAGCCTCGGCATGCGGATGTCCATCAGGCAGACGTCCGGCCGCAGTCGGTGAACTGCCTCGACCGCCTCGACACCGTCGGATGCCTCCCCGACCACGGAGATGTCCTCCTGCCCCTCCAGGATGAGGCGGAAGCCCATCCGCACCATCTCCTGATCGTCGGCGATCACCACAGAGACACTCACTACGGCTTCCCACTCCCTCACTTCACAGGCACAGACGCAGCCAGCTCCCAGCCGCCCTCGGGCATGCGGCCGCTGCTGAGCTCACCACCCAGTTCGGCCACCCGCTCCGACAGGCCGACCATGCCGAAGCCGCTGGGGCGGAACCACACCCGCCCGCGTTGCTGACCGACCGCGTTGTCACGCACGCGGACGACGAGTCGGTCTCCGTCGGTCTCCAGCCTGACATGCACGGTGGTCGCCGTACGGGCGTGCTTGCGGATGTTGGTCAGGCCCTCCTGGACCAGTCGTTCCACCGTCTTGGCGAGTTGCGTCGACCAGACGGCACCGTCCACGTCGTCGGCCACGTCCAGCCAGGCGTGTTGTCCGGTGCCGCTGAACTGGCGGACGAGCGCCTCGATCCTCGTCATCACGGGGGTGACGGGTGCCTCCGCCATGGCTCCGTCCGCTTCACGCAGAAGCCGGACCATGCGGCTCATCGCCACCAGTCCTTCCTGGCCGGTCTGCTCGATGTTGGCGAACAGCTTGCGTGCCGTGGCCGGGTCACGTTCCGCGATGTGTTCACCGGCCTGAGCCTGGACGACGACCGCTGTGACGTAGTGGGCCACGTGATCGTGCAAGTCGCGGGCGAGGTCGAGGCGTTCCGCCTGGCGTACGTTCTGCGCCGCGGTCCGGCGTCGGCCGTCCTCGGTTCGCAGGTAGCCGCCCAGCAGTGCGAAAGCCACCGGAAGCAGGGTGAACAGGCCGTCGATGTCCTTGAGCAGCGGTAGATCCGACAGCGCTGGGGCGCGGCCCTCGATCCGTACCACCGCCACGAAGAGCGGGACCGCCGACAACACGAGCGGCACAGGACGCCCGTACCGGCAGGAAAGACACAGCAGCACCAGCAGGCCGACGAGTTCCGCCCACCCGGGGGTGCGCTGCAGCACGGTGCCCTCCACCAGGGACGTGGTCAGCAGCGAGAGGGTCGCCACGACGACGGACAGCGTGCAGGCCGTCCATTGCCGGCCGAACCGGTACAGCCGCACCTGCGCAGCGGCGGCGGCCAGGGCCGTGACCCCGCTCGCGACGACCGCCAGGCCGATGTAGCTGACGCTCACCACAGCCGTGTCGAGCAGCACGAGCAGCGCGCACAGACCCAGCGCGGCTACCGTCGCAGGGCGGGTCAGCCGGAGAGAGCGGGGCACGGCGAGAAGTCTAGACGGCCGCTGGCCGACCCCTGGAGGGGGAGGGCCGGTACGTACTTTCGGCTGATGCCGCTGGAGCGAATACGGTCTTTCGGCGGCATCGCGACCCGTCGGCCGCTCCGCAGAATGATGCCTGTGCAAGGCGCACTTCCCTCCCCTCACCAGGAGCTTCCGTGACGTTCCCCGCGTTCCGTACTCATGTCACATCCCTGCTGACGGCCGTTTCCCTGGCTGCGGCAGCCGTGTCACTCACCGGCTGCGGCGCGCTGGGCCCCAGCTATGACGTGAAGATGGAGGTGGCAGGCCCCGGCAGTGCCAACGTCGTCTACAGCTTCTCCGGCGACAACAACGGGAAGACCACTTTCGTTCAGAAACTGCCCTGGACCAAGGCCCAGAACGTCGGGTTCGGCTTCAACCAGGTGAGCGTCAAAGACCCCGAACCTGGCACCTCCTGCCGCATCTACGTCGACGACAAGCTCAAGGACGAGGAGAAGAAGCCCGACGCCAAGGGATACCTGTCGTGCTCCGTCTCCCTGAAGGGCTGATCCGATGACCTTGACGAGCGTGTCCGCCCGTACGGCGGTCCGCGCGAGGGCCGTCACCAAGGTGTACGGCGCGGACAACCCCGGCACCACGGCGGAGGTAGGCGTCCAGGCGCTGCGCGGAGTCGACCTGGAGATCGACAAGGGAAGCTTCCTGGCTGTCATGGGACCTTCCGGATCCGGGAAGTCCACCCTGATGCACTGCCTCGCCGGCCTGGACCGTCCGTCCTCCGGCACGATCACCCTGGAAGACACCGAGATCACTGCGCTGTCCGAGCGGCAGCGCACGGACCTGCGTCGCGATCGCATCGGATTCGTCTTCCAGCAGTACCACCTGCTACCGGAGTTGAACGGCTCCGAGAACATCCTGCTGCCGCTGGAGATAGCAGGCCGCCGCCCCGACCAGGGCTGGCTGGACACGCTCGTGAGCGCCCTGCAGATTGGTGACCAACTCTCCCGTCGCCCTTCGCAGTTGTCCGGTGGGCAACAGCAGCGCATCGGCATCGCTCGCGCGCTGGCGGCCCGTCCCGCAGTCGTCTTCGCGGACGAGCCCACCGGGAACCTGGACGCCAGGTCCGGCCGAGATGTACTGGAGTTCCTGCGGTACTCCACCCGCGAGTTCGGTCAGACGGTGGTGATGGTCACGCACGACCCGGTGGCGGCCTCGTACTGCGACCGCGCCGTGCTGCTGCTGGACGGCCGCGTCAGCGGCAGGGTCGACGGACCCACTCCCGAGTCCGTGCTCGACGCACTCCAGAAACCGGTCAAGCGGTGAGGGCGTTGATGGCATCGGGGCTGACCAAGGCGGCTGTACGGCAGATCGCGGCGAGGCCCTCACGGCTGCTGCTCACCGGCTGCACACTGATGGTCACCGCGTTCTTCCTGGCCGGTTCGATCATCTTGACCGACACCATGAAGCGGCAGTTGGCCGATGACCTCTCGACGGTCGCCGCGGGGACGGCCGTGGTGGTCGGCGCGGACGGCGACCGGCCGCTCGACGACAAGCAGGTCGAGGAACTCGGGAAGGCACCGGGGGTAGCCGGGGTCCAACCCGTGGCCACGGGCAGCGTGCTTGTGCAGGGCGCGGGCCGTGACCCCTACCCGTTGGTCGGCACGGCACTCACAGGACCGCAGTCCGCCGTCCGCCCGTTGCGGGGCACCCTCCCCGACGGGCCGGGCGAAGTCGTGCTCACCCGGGCGCTGGCCGGCCTCCCGGGGATGGGAGTCGGCAGCCGGATCACACTCGTCGCCCGGGCCGGGGACGGCCCGGCTACCTCCCGGAGCGCTCCGGCCCGCACGGTGACCGTGACGGTCTCGGGTGTCGTCCAGGCTCCTTCGGCCACGGGAGCCGCCGTGCTGACCACGCCTGCCAACGCCCGTTCATGGCTGGGCACCGACGGCTGGCAACAGGCGCTGCTCCGCGTCGCGGACCGCCCCGCCGCCGAGGTGGCGGCTGCGGTACAAGGCGAGCTGGGCACGCACTTCTCCGTACGTACCGCCTCGGAACTGCGGGCGGAGGGGAGCGGATCCAAGCGTGTCGCCACCGTGTCCACCCTGCTCACGATCTTCGTCTTGGTGGCCCTGCTCGCCGGAACCTTCATCGTCTCCACGACGTACCGGGTGCTGCTCGTCCGGGACCAGACCCGGCTGGCCCTGCTGCGCTGCGTGGGCGCCAGGCCAGGGCAGGTGGCGCGGTCCATGCTGCTGCAGGCCGCGGGTTCCGGCCTGGTCGCCGGTGCGGTCGGGACGGCCACGGCGATCGGCTGCTCCTTCGCGGTCACCGGAATCGGAGGCCTGCCCGGCCCCGAGATCTCACCGCCGGCCCTGTCCGGATGTGTGCTCGTCTCCGTACTCGCCGCCCTCGCCGCGGCCATGCCGGCAGCGAGAGCCGCGGCGCGCGTCGCACCGGTCGCCGCCCTGTCCGTGGCGAGCACCCGCCACGTAGCGGACCGTACCGGCCGGACGCGCGCGCTCATCGGAGCGCTCTGCCTGGGCTTGGCGCTCCTCCTCGTCGGCCTCGCCGGTCTCGGTGGCCCGGACGGTGCCGCGGCGGCGCTCGGCTCACTCGCCTCCGCGATCGCTCTGTTCGGCTGTCTCCTCGCGCTCGGCCCTGCACTGCTGCGCCGCGCGACGCGCGCCCTCCACCGGCCCGTGCGGGCGGCGGCGGGGCTGGACGGTGTTCTGGCGTTGCGCAACCTGGGTGGTGCCGCGCGCCGGACCGCGGCCTGCGCGACGGTCCTCACCCTGGGCATCACCATGGTCGCCGCAGTGCTTGTGGCACTGGCTTCGGTGGAGAAGGGAACGGACCAGCGGCTGCGGGAGCGCGACCCGCTCGACGTCGTGCTCGACGCGTCGCCCACCGGCTCGTCGGCCCTGACCCCGGCTGTGGTGGACGCCGTGGCGGCACTGCCCGAGACCCGCGCGGCAGTGCCCGTCACCCGAGCGGACGGCGTTGCCCTCGGCGGCAACGGCCGCCACCAGGACATCGATGTCCGTGGCCTCGACCCTGGCGCGATCCCGGCCCTGCTCGCCGACAGCCGACCGGACCCCCACGGCCGAGGCCTACGGCACGGCCAAGCAGCCGTCTCCACGTCCCTGGCGGAGGCGCTCGGGGTCCGCCCCGGCGACCGGATCTCGCTGCAGGTGTCCGGCGACCGGAAGTCCAGCGCCGAAGTGGGCCTGATCCACCCGGACGACACCTCCCCCCTGCTGGGCGATGTCGCCGTCCTGCCAGGGGACTTCGCCGAACTGGCGCCTCACACCCCGGTACGGTCCTTGTACATCACCGCCGTCCACCCGGACAACCCGTCGTCCCTGCGCGCCCCGCTGGACAAGGCGCTGCCGCTGAACGCGTCCCTCCACATCACCTACCAGGGCGAAGACAGGGCCGCCCTGCGACAGACCATCGACCAGCTACGGATCATGGCACTGGGGCTGGTCGGCATCACCATGCTGGTGTCGCTCGTAGGTGTCGCGATCACCCTGACCCTGTCCTCGACAGAACGCGAGAGAGAGAACGGTGTCCTGCGAGGGGTGGGCATGCGCGACTCACGTCTACGCTCCGTGCTGGCCTGGGAAGGCGGACTGCTCGGCCTGTACGCAGCCGTCCCCGGCGTCACGCTGGGCTCGCTCTACGGCGCGATGATGCTCGGCGCACTGCCCGGTCTCAGCAGCCTCACGATCCCGTACGGCCAGTTGGCCCTGACGCTGGTGGGCGCCCTGGCCCTCGTGCTGGGTGCCTCAGTGATCCCGGTCCTGCGTTCGGCAGCGGTCTCACCCATGACGGCCCTGCGGGCGCCATGACCACGCCCCCGCAGGTCAGACAGAGTGCGACGAGCGTCAACCGCCGACGGGCTGTCAGCGGCTGACGCCCATCGCAGCGCTCGTCGCCCCGATGCAACCGTACCCATAGGCTCCCCCTGACGCCGTACACCTGCGGCAGGACCGGGTGGACGGGTGTGGACAGCACTGGACAAGTCCCTGCCTGTCCCGAAACTGGGAAGTGGACACCGTCTGTTGTTGGGCAGGGTCTGCTCTGTGTCTGCAGACCTTGTTCCGGATGTACTTTGGCAGGGCGTAGCTCCGTTGCTGCCACCGCCACCTGTTCGCAGGCCCCGCCACCCTGGTCGGCTTCGGACACCCGATCGGGTTGCCTTGGGCGGCATCGTCTACGTCCTGCGGACGGGGGTTGCTTGGCGAGACGTCCCTGCCCAGCTGGTGGGCTGTTCTGGAGTAACAAGCTGGCGCCGATCGCGAGATTGGACCGAAGCCGGGGTATGGCCCCGCTTGCATCAGAACCTGCTCGCAGACCTGCGCAGAGTCGGCCTGCTGGAGAGGGACGACTGCGCGATTGACGGCTCCCACGTTCGCGCACTCAAAGGGGGGATCACGCCGGCCCCTCTCCCGTCGACCGCGGCCGTCCTGGATCCAAGCACCACGTGATCGTGGACCGGCACGACACCCCGCTGGCCGCCTCTGTGACCGGCGCGCACCGTCATGATGTCACCCAGCTCATTCCCCTGCTGGACGCGATACCCGGCATACGAGGACTGCGAGGACGTCCGCGTCACAAGCCCAAGCGCCTGTTCGCCGACCGCGGCTACGACTTCGGCTTCGACAAGTACCGACGGCTTCTGCGGGACCGCGGCGTCAAGCCTCACATCGCCAGACGCGGCACCGCTCACGGCTCCGGCCTGGGACGTACGAGGTGGGTCGTCGAGCGAACCTTTGCTTGGCTCCACCAGTTCAAACGCCTGCGGATCCGCCACGAACACCACGCTGATCTGCACCAGGGGCTTGTGCACTCGCGAGCTGCATCATCATCTGCCTGCGCCGCCTGTCCAAAGGACACCACAGCACCTCGCCCACCGAAGGAGATACCCCTCAGTGACCTCTGCCGAGCCGTTCACCCGTATCAAGATTCGCGTCGCCGCAGCCCTGTTCAACGGGGAAGAGATCGCGCTGGCACGACGACACCGCTGGCGCCGGCCACCTCACCTGGAGCCACTACAAGGACACGGCTGACAAGGCACTGTTCCCCCCAGTTCCGCTCGCCGAGCTGGCTACTCCCACCGCACCTCTTGACGCCGCCCTGGCCCTCCTGCCGACCCTCGACGACACCAACTACCGCTGGATCTGACCCCCCATGGACCACGACGAGTCCGTCCCGACGATGACTTTGTGAAACCACCAGTTAGCCCAGGTCGGCTACTTCTCTTTCGGCCCCTGGGCGGATCCGGACAGGACCAAGGCGCTGGGGATGGGACTTCCGGAACGCAAGCAAGCCGTGGCGTGTCACCAGCCTGGAGCCTTTCGGAAGGAGATGATCGGATATGGCGCTTCCCGTATGACGTGAGCAGAACCGTCCCGTGTGGGACCCGTTCAGGGAGTTCCAGGACCTGTACGAGCGGATGGGGCAGCTGTGGCAGTCCTCCGTTCCCGGAGGCGGCGGCCTGCTCGGGGAATCGTGGGCACCGCTGGCCGACCTGGAGGAGACCGACGACGTCTACCTCGTCGAGGTCGACTTGCCCGGGGTGAAGAAGGACGACGTCACCATCGAGCTGAACGCCGGCGAGCTGGCCGTGCACGGCGAGATCAAGGAGAAGGAACGGACCGGCGTGCTGCGCAGCCGTACCCGGCGCACCGGCCACTTCGACTACCGGGTGACCCTGCCGCAGGATACCGACGAAGAGCACGTCAGCGCTGAACTCGCCGACGGCGTCCTCACCGTCAAGGTCCCCAAGACCGAGAAGGCCAAGCCCCAGCGCATCGAGATCAGCAGCTGACCCAGTGATCCCACCGAGCGGATGTTCGCCCGGCCCCGCGATGCGCGTTCACTGCCGGGGGCGACCTTCTGGCGAAGGGCTGACCCGGCCCGGCAAGCCCCTTCACCGCGCAGTCGACGGCACCGACATTTCTGTTGAACACATTTGAGGAGAGGTTGATGACGACCACGCCGTCACCCGGCGACGTACACCGCCTGCAGGAGAAGCGGCGGCAGGAGGCCGCGGCGAAGAAGGCGCTCAAGGCTCAGCGGCGGGAGGAGAACGAGCGCAACCGGGCGGCCAAGCTGGCGCGCAAGGCCCTGCTCGCGCTGCCGTCGGAGGAGCGGCTGGCGGCGCGGGCCGCGCAGATCGACTGATCATTGCGGACGCCGATCTGAGCACAGCCGTCTTGTCACGGATGATCGACCGGCCCGATGGCCTCCAGGCCGACGGGCCCGCGCATCAACGAGTCGGCATGCGCGACGTACGCGCGATCCGGGATGCCGCCTCTATGTTTCATGCGGCTCGACTTCAAGTACGGCGGAGGCCACAGCCACCAGGCATTACGCCACTACTTCCGTCACGAGGTCCTTCCCCTGCTGAACGCGAGCTACAGCGAGAAGGTGGGCACAGCGCTCAACGGGGCCGCCGCCGAGGTCTCCCAGTTGCTCGAGTGGACCGCGTACGACGTGGGTAGTTCTGTACTTGCCTGAACGGTATCCAAGGGGTGTTGGGCACGTTGGCTACGTGTGCTGTCCCCTGGCGTCGGCTGGTCAGCACCTGGCTTGTCCAACCATGCGGGCAATACCGTCAAACGCCCGGGCACCCTCTACGAACGAGACTTGGCCAGACCTTAAGGATCAAGCTCACTCGGCGACGGTGAGCACCATCTTGCCCGTCGTGCGCCGGGTCTCGCCCCGACGATGAGCCTCGGCGGCCTGCGCCAGCGGCAGGACGCTGGCGATCTCGGCGCGCAGCCGTCCCTGTTCGATCAGCGCGGCGACGGCCCGCAGGCCGGTCCGGTCGGCTTCGACGGTCAGCTCGGCGACGCGGACGCCCCGTTGCTTCGCCACCGGTTCGAAGTCCTGGTCCCGCGGGAACACGATGGCGACGAGCGTGCCGCCGCGGCGCATGGTGCGCAGGGAGCGGACGCAGTAGTCGCCGCCGACGCCATCCAGGACGAAGTCGATGTCGCTCACGGCCTCGGCGAAGTCCACTGTGTGGTAGTCGATCACCTCGTCGGCGCCGAGACCGCGCACGAAGCCGTGCTTGGCCGCGCTGGCCGTGCCGATGACGTACGCGCCGAGGGCCTTCGCGACCTGGACCGCGACGTGGCCGGTGCCGCCGGCGGCGGCGTGGATCAGCACCCGCTGACCGGGCTGGACGTCGGCGGTGTCGACCAGGGCCTGCCACGCGGTGAGGCCGGCCACCGGCAGCGCTGCGGCGTGCACGTGGTCGATCGTCGTCGGCTTCCGGACGAAGTTCCGGGCCGGCGCCACGGCGTATTCGGCGTAGCCGCCGGCGCCGCGGGGGTAGTCGAGCATGCCGAAGACCTCGTCCGCGGGCTGGTGCAGCGTGACGCCGCGGCCGACGGCCTCGACCACGCCGGACACGTCCCAGCCGACGACGAACGGCGGAGCGCCGAGGTAGAGGCCGGTCCTGCGGTGCCGCCAGTCGGTGTCATTGACGCCGGCGGCGTGGACCCGGACGAGGACCTCGTTGGGGCCCGGAACCGGGCGGTCGAGCTCGACGGGCGTCAGGACGTCGGGCTCCCCGAGGGTGTGCTGGCTCATGGCGCGCATCAGTGTGCTCCTTCATGCTGGCTGGTGCCCGGGCGGGCGGGACGTGACCAAGCCTGCTGCCTGCGCCGGCGCCGCAACATTGGCTAGATGGCCAACGTGTGCAAGGATCTGGCCATGGCCGTGCACCGCGTCGTCGTCCTGGCGCTCCCCCGCGTCTATCCCTTCGAGCTCGGCATTCCCGCTCGGGTCTTCCGCGCGGCGCGCGGCTCGGACGGCGAGCGCCTCTACGAAGTGGCCACCTGCTCGCTGGACGGCGGACCGGTCAGCACCGCCGAGGACTTCGACCTCGTGGTCGCCCACGGCGCCGAGGCGCTGGCCGCCGCGGACACCGTGGTGGTCGCGCCGTTCCAGTGGGATCCCGAGGACGCCGCGGCCGACTCCGTGCTCGAACCGCTGGCCGCGGCGCTGCGGACGCTGCGGCCGAGCACGCGGGTCGTGTCGCTCTGCACGGCCGCGGTCCCGCTGGCCGCGGCCGGATTCCTCGACGGCCGTCCGGCGACGACGCACTGGCAGGAGGCTCAGCGCTGCCAGGAGCTGTTCCCGGCGGTGAAGTGGGACGCGGACGTGCTGTTCGTGGACGACGGTGACGTGCTGACCTCCGCGGGGGTCGCGGCGGGTGTCGACCTGTGCCTGCACATCGTCCGGCAGGACCACGGGAGCGCGGTCGCCAACGGTGCCGCGCGCTACTGCGTGGTGCCGCCCTGGCGCGAGGGCGGGCAGGCGCAGTTCATCGAGCGGGCGGTGCCGGCCGACCCCTCGGCCGCGACCGCGGCCACCCGGGCCTGGGCCATGGCGCGGCTCGACCAGCCGATCGCGTTGGCGGAACTGGCCGGCCACGCCCGGATGAGCGTGCGGACCTTCAGCCGCAGGTTCCGCCAGGAAGTCGGGATGACGCCGGTCGACTGGCTGATCCGGCAGCGCGTGGACCTGGCCCGGCACCTGCTGGAGGCCACTGACCTGCCGATCGACCACATCGCCGAACGCGCCGGGTTCGGCACGGCCGCCTCACTGCGCCAGCACGTGCGCGCCGCGATCGGCGTCTCGCCGAACGCCTACCGCCGGACGTTCCGGGCTTCCAAGACGACGGCGTGACGCGGCCTGATGTCGGCGCGGGTGCGGGTCGATGAGCTACGCATGGAGGCGGACCGGGTTCTGGGCGAACTGGCGGAAGCAGAGGGGGTATTGGAGCGGCGGGCCATTGCCCGTGCGGAGTCGGCCGAGGCCCTGGCTGCGCCGGAGCCGGATGCCGCGGAACGGCCGTGTCCCGTGCCGGTTCCGGCGGTGGTGAGGGTCCCGGTCGCGGCGGTGTGTGTCTTCGGTTGGCCGGTGCCCTTGCCACCCGCTTCGGCGGATTGGGCGCCGGCCGCCTTCTTTGACCGCGGCTGGCCGCCTGCCCCTGCAGCGTAGGTGCCCCGCCGACGGGGGACAGCGGGGCAGGATCAAGTCTCGCAGCCCGAGCCCCGCCCCGGACGGGATTCGCCGCACTGGTTCTTCCCGATGACCGAGTCCATGCGCTCCTTCAGCCGTTCTCCTGCTGGCCGAGGATGCTGGCGAGCCGGGCGCACCTCTTCCTCGGCGAGGACATCCCGGTCGATGTAGCCGTCGACAGCCTCCATCACCAGACGCTTGAGTTCGGCCGGATGGGCAGGTCCGGCTATTGGAACTTGCGGAGTAGAAACCGCGCCATGGTGATCGGTGACGCCTCAGTGCCGGGCTCCCGCCTAGAGGATCAGCGTGTCTGGCGGGTAGGCCCAGGATTCGCACCATGGCGATCATGGCCTCGGCGTGGTCGAACGGTCCGGTATGGCCGACCTCCTGGTAACCCCACGATTCGTACAGTGCCTGCACTTTCGGGTGAGCGCGGTCGACCAGGAGGCTGGCGCGTTGCTCCACCCTGCCCGCGAGCAGTACACCCTCGGCTGGACCGCACCCCGCTTTCGCGACCCCGCCTCGGCCGACCTGTGGACCTGGCTGATCATCGCTGTCCCCACCCAGCTCCGCCTGGCCCGCCCGCTCGCCGAACCTGCGCCGCCCCTGGGAACGCCCCGCCAGGCCCGAACACATGTCCCCAGCCCGCGTCCGGCGGGGGCTTCGCAACATCCACCGGAAGGCGGGCCGTCCCGCAGCCGCACCGAAACCGAGCAGGCCCGGCCCCGGACGCCCATCCGGCAGCCGCAACAAGCACCGCGCATCCGTCCAACACGTCGGCAAGACCGTCAAACGAGCACGAGACGATCAAGGAACACGAGCAGCAGCCTGGTTAAACGTCAAGCTAAGAATGTGAGGTGGTCCGGGAGGACCGGGTGTGGCTGATCGTGTGTTGCCGTTGATGGCTCGGAAGGAATGGCCGCCCGGTTCTCCGGGACGCTCCGGCCGCTGATTGAGAACTGCGGTCATCGCTGGTTAGGGACCTGTCGGCGGGGTGTTCTTCGGGCCATGGAAGTGCTGGTCACGGTGGAACGGAGCGGTGGGGTTGAGCACGCGGCAGGCGCGGATATGGGTCGGCCTCGTTGTCCTTCCGTGACGTGGAGGAGCGGCCTACCAGTGAAGCAGGACCTGCTCGATGGCGAAGCCCGGGCCCATAGCGATGACGAGGCCGGGGGTTCCTGGGGGTGGGGGCGTCTTGAACGCTGTGTGCAGGACGTCCAGGACAGAGACAGATGAGAGGTTGCCCCGAGCCGCAAGGGACTGGCGGGTGAGTGTCAGCGCTTCTGGGGGCAGGCCAAGGGCTCGTTCGACCGCGGTGAGGACCTTGGGCCCGCCACCGTGCACGATCCAGCTGCTGATCTGGCTGGGGATCAGGGAGTGGCGGCCGAGGAAGTCGTGGACGGCCTTGGGAATGTATTCCTCGGTGAGTACCGGTACTTCGGGGGCGAGGAGGATCTTGAAGCCGAAGGAACCGATCTCCCAGCCGAGGGTGTCTTCGGTGTCCGGGACTAGCCAGCTGTGGGTGTCCGTCAGCTCGGGGCCAGCCAGTGTGCCGGGCCGGTGCGGGCCGACCGCCACGACTGCGGCTGCGCCGTCCCCGAAGAGACCGCCGGCGACGACGTTGGCCATTGAGGTGTCCTTTTGCCGATATACCAGCGAACATAGCTCGACCGCCAGCAGGACGGCCACGTGGCCGGGATGGGCGCGCAGGTAGTCGTGGAGGCGGGCAAGTCCCGCGGCTCCTCCGGCGCATCCGCTGCCGAACAGCGGGATGCGTTTGATGTCCTGCCGCAGTCCCATGCGATGGGCCAGCCGGGCTTCCAGTGACGGTACGGCGAGACCCGTGACGGTGGTGCTGAACAGGGCGTCGACCTCTTGCGGATCCATGCCTGCCGTGTGCAGGGCTTCGGTCAATGCCTGCTGGCCCAGTTCGAGGGCGGTGTCGAGCCACACGCGGTTGGTTTCGGTGAAGTCGTTGCGCCCGGTGAGTTCGAGGAGCTCGTCCAGGGGCAAGGAGAAGTGACGGGCGGTTACTCCGGCGTTGGACTGGACCTTCTGGGCCAGGTAAGTCCGTGCTGCGGATTTCGTCGGCATTCGGGCTGTCAGTGCGGCGGTGAGCTGTGACTGGGGATAGCGGTGGGGAGGGAAGACGATGTGGAGCGCGGCCACCCGGGGTCCGCGCGTGCCTTGGTTCCGGGTACGTGTTGGTGTCGTCTGCGTCATGCGCTCAACCATTGTCTTTCTCCGCGGACGCGGTCATCGGTAGTGAGGTTCGGGCATTAACGGGCATCCACCAGTTGGCGGGTCCCAGGGCCGCCAACACGGCGGGTATCAGTACGCCGCACCAGCACGGCGTCCACGAGGGCGCCGAGGGCGACCAAGTCGGGCGACGGCACGGCACCCCCTTGCCGCTGCGCCCGTTCGGCCTCGGCACCTCGGGCGACCGCGTCTCCTGGGCTCAGCCGTGCCAATGCCCCGGCCGCCAACACCCCGGCGGAACCATCGCCAGCGCCGCGCACGCCACGACCAGCCAGGCCCGCCGACGCGCGTCCGCTCGTGCCAACCCCCTAATGTCGTGCCGGGTCGGCCGTCTTGCACTACGCAGCCTCAAACAGCAGAACGGCGTTTTGCCCGCCGAAGCCGAACGAGCAGCTGATTCCCGTGCCCGCGGTCAGGGGACGTGGGCTACCGGCCACGATGTCCAGCTTGGGATCGCCGTTCTGGGCCCCGAAGTTCGCCACCGGAGGAACGCTGGCGTGACGCAGGGCGAGAACGGTGTATGCCGCCTCGATCGCACCGGCTGCCCCGAGGGAGTGACCGATCACGCCCTTGGGAGCGGTGACCGGTGGCGACTGATCGCCGAAGACCCGGGCGAGGGCGGCCGCCTCCAGCGCGTCGTTGGTGGGGGTGGAGGTTCCATGGGCATTGATGTGCCCGATGTCCCCTGGCCGGCACCCCGCATCCTCCAGCGCCGTGGTCATGGCCTGGACGGCACCCCTTCCTTCTGGGTGCGGAGCGATGGGATGGTGGGCGTCGGCGCTGGCTCCGTAACCGCGCAGCAGGGCCTGGACGGGCGCACCACGGGAACGGGCAACGGCCAGGGGCTCGAGGACAAGTACGGCGGCCCCTTCTCCGAGGACGAATCCGTCGCGTGCGGTGTCGAACGGCCGACTGGCGAGGCCAGGCTGGTCTCGACGCCTGGACAGGGCCCTCATCCGTGCGAAACAGGCGGCGGTCATCCGGGAACGGGCGGACTCGGTGCCGCCCGCCAGCACGATGTCGCACGTTCCCGACCGCAGAAGATCCCGTGCAACACCGATCGCGGTCGCGCCCGATGCGCAGGCAGTGGAGACGGTGAAGTTCGGCCCGCGTGCCCCCAGATCGATCGCGACCTCACCGGCCGCCATGTTGGGGTTGCTGCGCGGCACGGTGAGCGGGGAGACCCGGCTAGGATGGCCCGTTGCGAGGTGCTGGAAGGCGCTCTCGTAGCTTTTCAGGCTGGTTCCCCCGATGCCCAGGACGACTCCGACCCGCTCAGCCCGCCAACCGTGCGTGTCGAGAGCCGCATCGCAGACCGCGCGCCGGGCGGCCGCCAGGGCGAATTGGATGAAATCGTCCAAACGCCGGGTGAGCCGGCCAAGTTCTGCTTCGGCGTCGAAGCTGGTGACCTGGCAGGAGAAGTCGACAGGCAGTCCTTCCAGGACAGGATCGGCGGCTGCCGTCGAGCGGCCCGCGCAGAGGGCGGCCCAGTTGGCCTCCGGAGTAAGTCCCGCAGGGGTAACAAGGCCGAGCCCGGTGACCGCGATCTCAGTTCCCAGCATGGAAACCCCGCGCCGCTTGGCCGAGCGTCGCGGACGGGGAGAGATCCAGGGTCTCCTCGGAAAGAATGATCCCGAACTCCTCCTCCGCTGCGGCGACGAGTTCCATCAAAGACAGGGAGTCCATCCCGAGGTCATCGAATGTCGTGGTGGCGCTGAGCTCGTCCGGACAGACGGGCACCTTCAGGTGCTTGGTCAGCAGGGTGACAAGGGGTTCGGGCAGCGCGTGCTGCTCCGGCGACAGCTCCACCGGCGGTTCGATTGGATGCGTCATGCAGTGCCTCCTGTTCTGTTCTCGCGGCAGGCGGACAGCCTGTTCACGTCATCGATGCATCGCGCTGGCGCTCATACGGGCGTAGACATCGCGCGCGCGGGCCGCC
Source organism: Streptomyces sp. NPDC001851 (assembly GCF_040297165.1). NCBI lineage: Bacteria > Bacillati > Actinomycetota > Actinomycetes > Kitasatosporales > Streptomycetaceae > Streptomyces > Streptomyces sp. NPDC001851. The sequence goes on from NZ_JBEOYR010000042.1 coordinate 19,646, forward strand.
TGCGTCCGCAGTTGCTCCGCATACAGGCCGATCCGCTCTTGTGCCTGCTGCCCGGCCGGGCCGAGTCCGGCCATCGCCAGCACGTCGAGCGCCCGTAGCAGCGGCATGACTACGTGCTCGTAATGGATGCCCAGATTGAAGATGCCCGCCGCTGCGACGCGCGCGGCCCGCGCCCGGAAGCCGGCGATGCCCGTGCCGGGCAGCGGCCATCCCACCCACCAACGGGACCAATACACCAGCCAGCACCGCGATACGCGAACACGTACCAGAGCTTCTCTTCATCCCGCTCCTCCCACGTCTTTGGGCCGGGCGCCACCGGACAGCGATGAATCAGCCGGAACACGCCCACCCAGGCTGAGGACATAGTGGGGGAGCTCTGGCTAGCCGGAAAGGGAGTGAGGCGGTGTGTAAGAGGGGCGCGTTGCGCACGGCAGGCTTGCTGTGGCACCGCGGGCGGGGGTTGTCAAGTTGCTTATGCAGTCAGCGAGTTGTGGCATGCCGGTAGTGCTGGCGGTGCCTGTTCAGGCGGTCGTGGCCATGAGTGTGGTGCCGGTGATCTGGTGCCGGATGGTGAAGCGGTTGGTCATCTCGGTGCGTTAGTCAGGGGCGGTCATCAGGTGGCGACGGTAACGGAAGTGCGGTGAGATCCGGGACAAGGAGGCGAGGAATCTCTGGGCGGTGCCGACACGGCGGAAGCCCTTCATTCCGCGCTCGAGCTCTCGCGTGGGGATATGAGAGTTTTCCGCCCGGTTGTTCAGATACTTCGAGCTGCGGTGCTCGACCGACGGCATCGCCTCCCGGTGGGCGGCACCGTATGAACGGAGCTTGTCCGTCACGATCACCCGGGGCACGGTCTCGGTGTCCTTGAGGGGTGCTGTTACGTTGGCGGTGTTGCCATGAGATGATCTTCGGGTTGTCCGTTCCGGGAGGGCCCGTTCATGGACGCGATGCTGCACCGTCGTACAGGGGTCACCGGTTCCCGGTGGAGGTCATCTCCCACTGCGTGTAGCTGTACTTCCGCTTCCCGCTGTCCTGCCGCGAGGTCGGGGAGCTGATGCTCGTCGAGCGCGGTGTCGAGGTCTCGTACGAGACCGTCCGCCGGTGGTGCGCCAAGTTCGGGCAGGAGTACGCGAACCGGCTGCGCCGGCGCCGCCCGCGGCCGGGCGACAAATGGCACATGGACGAGGTCTTCATCAAGATCAACGGGAAGCTCCACTACCTGTGGCGCGCCGTGGACCAGGACGGGAACATCCTCGGCATCCTCGTGACCGCCAAGCGGGACGCCAGGGCCGCGAAGAAGTTCTTCCGCCGCCTGCTGAAGGATCTGGAGTATGTGCCGCGGGTGATCGTGACGGACAGGCTCCGCTCCTACGGTGCCGCCCACCGTGAGGTCATGCGCTCGGTGGAGCACCGTAGTTCAAAATACTTGAACAATCGTGCGGAGATCAGTCATCAGCCCACGAGGCAACGGGAACGGGCTATGCGGCGTTTCCGGTCCGTCAGCGGTGCGCAGAGATTCCTGTCCGCCTTCTCCGGCATCTCACCCCACTTCCGGCCACGCCGTCACCAGCTCACCGCCCGCACCTGCCGAGCCGAGATGACCGAACGCTTCACCGTCTGGACCCAGGTCACCGGACGCCCCTCGACCGCCCGACAGCGGCTACCCGGCAGGACACACGACGCCCTGACATACTGTCAGGCCACTCCGAGCTCAACAACGTGACAGCACCCGCATGAGACATGCGTGGCGATCCCCCTCCGCCGTCCACCGGTGCACCCAAGCGCCCCAGGCCTCGTCCCTGCCGAAGCGGGCCGCGATCTCGAAGTGATAACTGGGCAGATAGTCCTTGGTGAGCAAGTTGACAAGGAGGGCGCCCTGCACCGCCTGCGGCAGCGCCGACTACTGCGCACTCCACCCCGTATCGTCCAGCGGGCCGTCGAAGTCCCGTACTCCGCTCCACGGCACGTACTGATGGGGGAACCACTCACGGGCCACCGCCAGATGCCGGTCGAGCAGACACCCCACCGACGGCTCCAAGTCCCGCAAGGCACCTGCTGTCGCGCCGCTCACATGCACCATCTCTTCATTGCCGCGCGCCCCGGCTCCGCCGACGCGCGAGACGGGCGAAGACCGGCGCCCCTGTTACCGACCGGTTGACCCAGACGACTCAGGGCGCTGTCACGACGACCACTTCTGAACCAGTGCCGCCAGAAACACTGCTACCGGTCAGGCAGGCTGAGGTCTGGTTTGCCAGCCGGACAGGCAGAATATTGATGGCGGCACCCGCGTAGTGCCCATTGATGATGGTGCCCTCGGCATGTCCGACAATGTGGCCTTCCACGCGTTCGGCAGTGAACGTGTTCACGTTGAACGCGCTGGTGGTGCCGTCCGACCACTTGAGCGTGCCATGGTGGTTCGCATCGGTGACGGCGCCCTGGCACTGAGTCACAAAGGTGCCGTCGACCTGGGAGGACACCAGTAGCCTAGTAGGGGCATCGGCACAGGGCACAGGCGGCACAAATGTCGTATCGCTGTGCACAGTGACCGTCTGCGCGCTCTGGGTGATGGGCGGACTGTAGCTGGAGCTAGCAGTTCCCAAGCCGGCGAGGATGTGAGTCGGCATATGTGATGCCCCTTTGCCTGTCGTCACTTGTCACGGAACGCCTGCCCTGTCCAAGCAGGGCGGGACGGTGAGAAGACACCTCCACACCAAGCGAAACTTGCCCCCTGGCCCCTTCAGGTCTCCTCACAGGAGGGGCGGAACTCGTCCGCATACATAGCGAATCCCCACCGTCCCCTCCGGGGCACACATACGACGGAGGGGCGCACGAAGCAGACTTGGGGCGTACGCCATCGGGGTAAACTGGCGACCTCACGTAATCGGGAGTCGCGTATTCCTCAGCTGCTGAGTGCGCATGGTGACCGTGAGTGGTCACCAGGGGAGTAGTGAGCCAGGTTCCTCCAGCCTCGGCGGCGAGTTGGGCGGTGGTGTCGTCGTGGTAGCCGAGCATTCGGGCGACCACCGGAGCAGGGGCCTGGAGGACGAGGTGGCGGATCGCCGCGGTGCGTCCTCTCTGGGTCGGGAAGGCCAGGTGACGGAGCGGAGTTCCAGAGTTTCCGGGGTCATCGGCTGTCCCGCCCGGCGGACGGGGAAAGGCCATCGGGTGTCCGGATTGGTCGCAGTCATGGTGTTCGGCCGCTGCCCCAGGTAGGCCAGCAGCATCCCGGCGAAGGGGGCCGGAACAGGCGACGGCGGGTCGCCGAGCCGGACCAGGACCTCGCCGGCCTCGTGCAGGACGTCGTCGGTGCCGAGCCGGGCAACCCGAGTGAGCGGCTGTGCATAAAGAAGGACGAGCAGGGCGGCAACGCGGTCCTGGAGCGGCACGTCGTCGTCGTTGACGAATTGTCGCAGCAGCGCGAGCCGCTGGTGCTGGGCGAGCGGGGCGGGATTGCTTGTGGAGCGGTGCGGGACGGCGGCCTTCGTCATGTGTTTGGACCGCATCGCCCACCGCAGGAAGGCGTGGTGAGGCGCCGGGCGGTGTAGCCGCCGGCGTACCAAGCATCGACATCGGCCTGTGTGCAGTCGGCAAGAGACCATCCACGTTCAGCGAGATGATCGAGGAACGGGGTCGCGAGGTGGATCTCGTTGCGGGCCTGCTGGACCTGCTTGCCAGTGAGCGGGCTGCGGCCGGACAGGGTGTTGAGAGGGCGTTTGAAGTAGGCAGATTGCTCTTGATGCCTAATAAGTTCCTCGCCAGGTGGGGGTGGTCTCGTCCGTTATGCGCCTGGTGAGGTTGTCGATCGAAGCGATGTGGATCACGGCTTCGGAGCTGGCGGTGAGGGTCTCGTGGTCGCGGGCCAGACGGCGGTGCATCATGATCCAGCCGATACTCCGCTCGACCACCCAGCGCCTTCTTACGACGTGAAACCCACGGGTGTCCGGGTTTCTGTTGACGACTTCGACATCGATTCCGAGGCGGGCACCGTGCTCGACGACGGCGTTCTTGAAGCCGGTGTCGACCCAACTCTTTGAGATGGTCGGGTACTTCTCCCATAGACGGCGCCATGGTTCGGGAAGTCGTGCGGGAGGTGTTTCCAGGGGATTCCCGTGCGGTTCCCATAGAGGATCGTTGAAGACGTCGCCGCATCGCCCCTTCCCCGGAGGAGATCGAACTTGCCCGCACTCCCGCCGGCGGCTGGACCCGGGAGCAGCTCGCCGGCTGGGGCGTCCCCTGGCCTCCGCCCAAGGGCTGGAAGGAGCACCTCATCACCCGGTGGAAAACCGAGTAGGGCTCGTCCGGCGGATCACGGGCCGAGCCAGGGCCGGACCGAGGCGAGGGCTGGCCAGTGCCCTAATGGTGTTGACCACCCCCGGCAGGCAGTGCTGGAGTCGGCAGGTGGGCAGCATCCCCGCCAACCGGCGGCTCTGGAACCAGATCAGCAGCGCCTACCAGCACGAGCACGACCCGCAAATTGGCGCCGCACCCCGGCTGTGGGGCATGTACTCCATCCCCGACGCGCACCTGCACGCCCTGGGCGACGTCACTGGCAAGCGCATCCTCGAACTCGGCTGCGGCGCCGGTCAGTGGTCCAGGGCGCTCGCCGCCGAGGGCGCCACCGTGGTCGGGCTCGACCTGTCCGAAGCCCAACTCGCCGCAGCGGCCCGCGCGATGGGAGCGGCCCGCTACCCGCTAGTGCAAGGCGCCGCCGAACAACTTCCCTTCGCCGCCGACAGCTTCGACCTGGTGTTCTGCGACTTCGGTGGGCTCAGCTGGGCGCCCCCGCACCTGGCCGTCTCGCAGGCCGCACGCGTCTTGTGCCGAGGCGGGCGCCTGGTGTTCAACGTCGCCAGCCCATGGTTCGAAGCTTGCTACGACGAAGCCGCCAGCCGCGTGACCACGACGCTGCAGAAGGACTACTTCGGGCTGAACACCATCGCCGAAGACGAAGGGGCGACCAGCTATCAGCTCACCTACGGCGACTGGGTCAAGGTCCTGCGCGGCGCGGGTCTCATCATCGACGACCTCATCGAGCCGCGGCCCGAACTTGGAAGACCCAACGGCTACAACGAAACCGACCCACCCGACTGGGCACACCGCTGGCCGGCGGAACTGCTCTGGGTGACCCACAAACCGTAGGTTCCGCCGCGCCGAGACGTGAAGGCATCCCCTCGCCGGGCAGGCCTAAAACCTGTCTGGCTGATCATGGGCGGAGCCAGAGCTGGATCGAGGCGAGGGTGACGGTCCCGTGGAAGGCGTAGGCGCGTTTGTCGAAGCGTGTGGCCACGGCCCGGAAGTTCTTCAACGCGTTGATCGTCCGCTCCACTTCGTTCCTGCGCTTGTAGATCGTCCTGTCGAAGCCGGCCGGCCGTCCGCCCCTGCTGCCGCGTCTTTTGCGGTGGGCGCGCTGATCTCGGGGCTCGGGAATGGTGTGCTTGATCTGGCGACGTCGCAGGTAGGGCGATTGCGCCGGGAGGAATACGCCTTATCGCCGCCCAAGTGGTCGGGCCGGGTGCGCGGATGCCCGCCACCCGGACTGTGGACACGGATGCGTTTCATGACCGGGATGAGCTGCGGAGCGTCGCCCCACTGGCCCGGCGTGATCAGCAGCGCCAGCGGGCGGCGTCCACCTTCACCGCCAGGTGGATCTTGTAGGTCAGACCGCCCCGGGAGCGTCCGAGTCCCTCGTCTGGGCGGTGGTGCCGGGGCGTGCTTCTTTTCCCGACACCCTCGGAGGTCTCCTGCGCGCTCCCGCCGCATGCTGATGCCTCCGGCAGGACGTGGAGTCCACGCTCACCATCGACCAATCGATACGGCCCTCGGCATCAGCGTCGGCCACACCGAAGAATGGGTGACCACGCGAGCGCGTGACGCCTACGAGCGTGGCCGGGCATCGTTCGACGCGCGGCCCGAACGGACAGCCCTGCTGGTCATCGACATGCAGGACGAGTTCCTCCGGCCCGGCTGGAGTCCCTACTGGGTGCCCGCGGCCACCCGGATGGCGCCACGGCTGCAGCAACTGGTCGAAGACTGCCGGGGCGCCTCGGTCCCGGTGATCTGGACCATCTTCGACGACACCCATCTCGGTCCGGACCGACCGCACGCCCTGCAGTTCCTCCCGCACGCCGACACCGAGTGGCGCCGACCAGGCCCTGCCGAGGTGTGGGCCCCGATGGGCCGCCGCCCCGACGAGGCCGTGATCCGCAAGCCCTCCTACGGGGCGTTCTACGACACCCCGCTCGACACAATGCTGCGCAACCTCGGCCGCGACACGGTCATCGTCACAGGAACGCTCACCAACTACTGCTGTGGCACCACGGCCCGGCAGGCATACGAACGCGGCTACAAGGTCGTCTTCGGATCCGACGTCACGGCCACCGACGACGAGTCCCGGCACGAACCCGAGCTCGCCGTCCTGCGCAAGGGCTTCGCACTCGTGCTGACCGCCGAAGAGATCACCAACCGACTGACTGCAGCCACCCCGGCATCACAGGACGAGGAGCGGGCGAACGTTGCCTGATGCGGCACTAGTACTGCAACGGTGCTTGCGGTGACTGATGGCCAGCTCAGGGGTTGTGTCCGCGCCGTTTGTAGTGACTGGTGCGGGCTTGGTGCTGTCGCCGCCGGCGCCAGGTGGACCAGTGCAGGATGTGCTCTAGGGGTGCTGGCCGGCGGTTGGTGAGGCGAGTGATCAGGCGTCTGATCTCGGCGAGGCTGAGGTGGATCAGCGGGGAGGATCCGTTTCTGCTTTCCCGGCATCCAACGCGCGGGCTCGCAGGACGGTCAGGCAGGCGTGGGCGGCCATGGCGAGGGTCATGTGGCGGTGCCAGCCGGGGTAGCGGCGAACCTGGTAGTCGTCCAGGCCGCATTCCTGCTTCGCGCTCTGGAAGCATTCTTCGATGGCCCATCGGCTGCCCGCGATGAGGGTCAGGTCATCCAGCGTGGTCTCGACGGGGCAGTAGGCGATGTAGTAGGAGACCTCTTGCGGGCGGGCGACGCTGCGGCGGGCGATGACCCAGTGGCGGCGGTCGGGCCGGTGCCAGGGCCGCACCTCGACGCGGGCCCAGTCGTAGATCCGCAGGCCGTGAGCCCCGTTGCCGCAGGAACGGCGCTTCCATTTCTGCCGGGCAGGGCCGTTCCTGCGGCAACGGTGCACGAACCGCTCATACACAGTGTCCAGTTCACGCGCCCGCAGCCTGACATCAGCAAGGTCCCCACCCACAACCCCCCCAACGACCGACCTGGCCAACAGCCACGACAAGCACCGTTGCAGTACTAGGTCGTGTCTCCCAACTCCCGTAAGAGAATGAGGGGCTTCGACGATAGTCGTAGACTGATGACGTGGCATTCATGAGCACCCCGCACTGCTGCTTCCTGTGATCGGACGGCGCTGAGGGCGATGCCGGACGGCGTCGCCCTCCTTGGTGTGCCTGCCACGTGAATCACGTTCCCGACGCTGCCCGTTCCTTTCTGAGGCAGTGACGGTCCGAGCGCGCGTGCAGGCACGGTCCCTTTCCTTCATCTTTGCCAGGAGTGCCTCGTGCCTGTGTCGCTTCCGCCTGCCCTCGAACTGTCCCTGGACCTGCTGTGCTGCCCGACGTGCCGCACGCGCCCCCTGCAGCCCGACCGCGGTGCACTGCGCTGTCCGGTGGGCCACACCTTCGACATCGCCCGCCACGGCTACGCCGGCCTGCTGACGGGCGCCCGCGCCACCAGCGGCGACGACGCAGCCATGGTCCAGGCCCGGGACCGATTCCTGTCCACCGGCGCCTACGCACCCATCCGTAAAATGGGGGCCCGCCTGGCGGCTAGCGCCGTGTCTGGACAGGCCACGGTTGTGGATGTGGGGTGCGGCACGGGCTACTACCTGGCCGGCGTACTCGACCAGCTGCCCGGCGCCCGCGGCCTGGGCCTGGACACATCGGTGCGCGCGCTGCGCTCGGCAGCCCGAGCCCACGACCGAGCCGCAGCGGTGGCCTGGGACGTCTTCCGTCCTCTCCCGCTGGCCGACGGGGTGGCCGATGTCGTGCTGGACGTGTTCGCCCCGCGCAACCCGGCCGAGTTCCACCGCGTGCTGCGCCCGACCGGCCGGCTGATCGTGGTCCGTCCCACCAGGCGGCACCTGGCCGAGCTGCGCGGCCAGGTGCCTGCGATGGTCACGATCGACCCGGCCAAGGAACAGCGCCTGCACCGGGCGCTGGACCCCTTCTTCGAGGCCGCCGTCACCGAACAGGTGGATTACCCCGCGACCTTGACCAGGATGGATGCCCTGGATCTGGTAGCGATGACGCCGAGCGCACGCCATGTGAGCCGTGCAGACCTGACCGATGACGGCTTCCTGCCCGATCGGGTCACCGTCTCCGTGCTGGCCACCGCCTACCAGCCTCGGTGAGCACGAGCAGGCGCATGCGCCTGCTGGCCGACGAGCAGTGGGCACGCCTGGCGCCCTGCCTTCCCCGCAACGCCGGGAAGACAGGGCGTCCGTTCGCCGACCACCGTCGCATCACCGAAGGGATCATCTACCGGTACCGAACCGGAATTCCCTGGCGAGATCTGCCCCGCCAAGAGTTCGGTCCCTGGCAGACTGTATGGAAGCGCCATCGCAGATGGGCGGCTGACGGCACCTGGGACACGGTTCTGGCGCAGTTCACCGCCCAGGCGGACTCGATCGACGGAATCGACCGGGCGGTCTCGGTCGACTCGACAATCAACCGGGCCCAGCAGCACGCCACGAACACGACCCGTCCGGAGAAGGACACTGGCGCTGCCACCTGCCGCAGCAAGAGCGAAGCTCCTGCAACCGGGGGTGAGCCAGCCGGCCACGCGATAGGTCGATCCCGCGGGGGCCTGACAACCAAGATCCATCACGCCGTAGACGGCGATGGCCGCCCGCTGGCCGTCGTAATCACTCCGGGTCAGGTCCACGACGCGCAGGTCCTCTCCCTCTTGCTGGGCGACATCCGGGTCCCGCGACTCGGCCGTGGCAGGCCGCGCACCGCACCGGACGCTCGGCTCGCAGATAAGGCGGACTCCTCCCAGCAGATCCGCGCAGAACTCGCGGCCCGTGGCATCCGCACTGTGATTCCCGAGCGCGCCGATCAGCAGGCCAACCGAAGGAAAAAGGGGAGCAGCGGCGGACGACCCCGCGCTCTGGACACTCAGCCCTACAAGCGCAGGAACGTCGTGGAACGATCTTTCAGCCTGCTCAAGCAGTGGCGGGGCCTGGCCACCCGCTACGACAAACTCGCGATCGTCTATCGCTCTGCAGCCGTGCTGGCTGGCTGCGGTAATCGCCCGGCTACGAAGGTGAGAGACACGGCCTAGCAACCATCCGGGTCGCGTTGGCAGCACCTGCGGTCGGTGCAGTCCCGGGGCTTCTCTCTTGGACGCAGTGCAATCCTCCGTCACCTGACTGGTGCGCCGACCTACGACTGGGGTGGTCGCAAGGCGCCGGCGATGACGGTGGTCACCATCTTGCGGACGGCGGCGGTCTGCGGTGGGGCGCTAGTCCGGTCGGCGAACAGCAGGTGCCCGGCCCCGACGAGGGTGGGGGCGAGTATGTCGATGTCGGCGTCACCGGCCAGGCGCCCCAACTCCCGCTCGGCGGTGAGGTATGCGGCGATCATGGCGGTGCCTTGCATGGCCAGTGGGATGCCGGTCAGACCGGCCTCACGCAGCCGGGCGCGGAGGCCGTCGCGGAAGGTGATGAGCGCGACGATTGCCACCGTGACGGGCCCGAACAGATCCTGCAGGGCGTCGGCGAGGTTGTCCGCCACGCTCCCGGTGCCGGCGGCGGCACGCAGAGTCGTGGATTGGTCCTCGATGCCGCGGACGCGGTCGAGGACCAGTTCCGCCAGGAAAGCGTCGAAGTCGGTGAAGTGCCGGTGCAGCACACCCTTGGCACAGTTCGCCTCCTCCGTGACCGCTCGGCTGGTCAACGCGTCGGGCCCGTCCCGGAACAGGACGCGCTCGGCGGCTTCGAACAACTGACCGCGCACGTTATGGATGTGCACCCCTGACGGCATTGTCTCCCTTTCCGCGCCGCCCCGCCTTAACAAGTGGGCAACCGCCCATTAGTGTGGGCGCATGCCCACTTTATCGCAGGGACAGCCGGACAAGTCCGGACCCGAACCCCACCGCCACCGGCAGACGGCCGAGTCGTTCGGCGTGGACGCCGAACGCTACGACCGTGCCCGACCGCCTTATCCCCAGGCCCTGGTGGACAGGATCGTCGCGGCAAGCCCCGGTTGGCACGTACTCGACGTCGGAGCCGGGACCGGCATCGAGGCCCGGCAATTCCAGGCGGCAGGCTGCACGGTGCTCGGAATCGAGCCCGACGAGCGGATGGCTGCCTTTGCGCGACGCAGCGGTGTCGAGGTCGAGGTCGCCAGGTTCGAGGACTGGCAGCCGGCCGGGAGGCAGTTCGACGCGGTCATCGCCGGCACCGCCTGGCACTGGGTGGACCCCGTCCTCGGCGCGGCCAAGGTGGCCCAGGTGCTGCGGCCCGGCGGCCGACTCGCTCCCTTCCACCACGTCCCCCAGTTCCCGGCCGAGGTGATCGACGCCCTCGCCGAAGCACTGCAACGGGTCGCCCCCGATTCCCCGTTCAACCCCGGCCTGCTGAGAAGATCGGCCATGGACGCCTACCAGCCACTGTTCGCGAAAATCGCCGACGGGATCCGCCAGACCGGCAGCTTCAGCGAGCCGGAACAGTGGCGCTACACGTGGGAGCGCACCTACTCCCGAGAGGAGTGGCTCGACCAACTCCCCACCTTCGGCGGCCTCACCCAACTCCCCGCAGACAAACTGGCGGAGGTCCTGGACAGCGCCGGGACCGCGATCGACAAGCTCGGCGGCCACGCCACCATGCCCTACACATCCGTCGTCATCACCTCGACCCGCTCCAACACGGCCTGACCACCGCAAACGTCGGGCGTCGCCGGGCACGAGCAGACTGCTGGAGCTCGGCGACGCCCCCGGGGAAGCGGGGCAGGCTATCCGGCTCCGTGCACCGGACCTCAGTCCAACGGTCCGTCCCGGCGAGCCACACGGTTACTGAAGATCAACCGATCGGACCACTCTGACGCAACATGGAATCCGGAGTTCCAGCAGGGCTCACTGCTAACCGCATGAGGCCAGGACGTTGGTCATGCCTGCACGTAGTCGCTGGGCTGGCGGTTGGCCTCCAGTTGCACCGTGGGGTCGGTGGTAGTCGTAGTGGATGGGCGTCTCGGCGTTGATCCTCCGAAGCCCAACGGCGGGCGTAGAGGAACTCTTCGGCGATGATTCGGTTATAGCGCTCCACCTTGCCGTTGCCGCGAGGGGTGTACGGCGTGATGCGCTGGTGCCGCGCCCCGAGCACGGCCCGGGCGAATGTGCCGGCGCGGTAGCAGGCGCCGTTGTAGGTGACGATGCGTTCGATGGGGGCGATGCCGTGGGCTGCGAACCAGGCCCTGGCTCGGTGCAGGAACGCGATGGCGGTGACGGCCTTCTCGTCGGGTAACGCTTCGGTGTAGGCAAGTCGGCTGAAGCCGTCGACGGCGGAATTGCAGGTAGATGTAGGCGCCGCGTGCGCCCTTGTTCTTGCGTCGTTCGACGGCCTTGTCCTGGTGGCTTCCCCATCCATGGACTCGCAGCCACCACCGTCCGGGATCCGGCCGGCCTTCTTCACCTTGATGTGGATCATATGTCCCGGACGGCGAGCGCTAATCTTGCGTGCTTCCCGGTTGAGGTCGCCGCTGGGATCGATGAGCTGGCGCCGGTTCAGGCCGAGGGCGAGCAGATGCCGCGACACGGTGCGGCGACTGAGCGAGATCCCTTCGGCCTGGAGCTCACATGCGGTCCGGGAGGCGGACCACTTCGCGGCACGGCGGAGTGCCTCAATCCTGGCGACGACGTCAGAGCTCGTCGCCGTTGGCTGGCGCCGAGATGTGGAGGAACGGTCCAGCAGCCCGAGTTCACCGTGCTGACGGTAGCGGTTGACCCCTTTCGACGCGCAGGCACGGGAGATCCCCCTCTCGGCTGCCACGTGGGCGATCGGGCGGTGCCGGCAACGCTGCACGAGCCGAAGTCGTCCCTCGGGGGACAGCGGAGCATTGCGGTGGAGCACAGGGCGTTCCTAGCGCCAGGGGTCGAGGGCCAGCTTGCCCCGGGTCTGGCCCGCTTCGAGTTGCTGGAGCACCGCCGGTCCTTCGGCCAGGGGATACACGTGGGGGGTGCCGGGCTGGTAGACGCCGTGGGCGATGAGAGCCTCGATCTCGGCGAGCAACGACTGGTAGAGGGACGGGGCCGCGACCGCCAGCACACCGATGTGCAGGCCCTTGATCTGAACCTGGTGGTTGAAGACCAGGTCGTGCGTGGTCAAAGTGGCGTCACCGGAAGCGGCTCCGAACACGACGATGCGTCCGGTGAAGGGCTTGGCAACCGACAGGCTGGTCTCGAACGTGGCCTGGCCCACCGATTCCAGGACCAGGTCGACCCCGCCGGTCAAGCGGGTGATCTCCTCAGCCAGATCGGAACGTCGACTGTCCAGCACCTCGTCGGCGCCGAAGGCTTTGACGGTGTCGTGCTTCTGCGGTGAGGCCGTGGCGATCACCCGCGCACCGTAGTGGCGGGCGAGGTGAACGGCAGCCTGCCCGACGCCGCCGGCCGCGGCGTGAACGAGCACCACCTCACCCGTCTTGATCTCGCCCAACGGCTTCAGTGCCGCCAACGCGGTGGCCCAGTTCAGCACCAGACCGAGAGCCTGGGCATCGTTCCAGCCGGACGGCACGGGAAGCACACCCGTGGTCGGCATCGTCATGTACTGCGCGAAGGCGCCCGGTCCGGCTCCGACGACATGGGTGCCGAGCGGCAGCGGCTTCTCGACGTCCGGGCCGACCCCCACGATCTCACCGGCCGCCTCAAAGCCCGCCACGTAGGGTGCCTGCGGACCTCCTCCGTAGGTGCCATGGCTCTGCATGACATCGGCGAAGTTGACCCCGGCCGCACCGACGCGGATCAGGTACTCGCCGGGCCCCGGGGCAGGGCGGCGGTGATTCGTCGTGAGAGTCAGGTCCTTCGGCCCACGGTGCGAGTGCTGGACCAGTGCTCGCACGGTCTGCTCGGCGGCGTTCTGCTGCTCGTTGATCTCCATGAACCGACCGTAGGAACCTCACACTTGTGTCAAGGTCAAGCGGTCGTCAGGGATCAGTACGGCGGGCCTCTCTCAGGTAGGCGTCGAGTGCCGCCTGCTGATCGCTGAGAACGGCAATGCGAGCAGCGAGCCGATCGCGATAGCCCTGCACCTCGTGCAGGAACTCCGCACACACCACCCCGGTGCCGGAATCGGATCCGTCAGCGAGGCTGGGCAGGACTTCCCTGATCAACCGCACCGGCAGCCCGGACTCCAGCAGCGAACGGATGACGAGCACCCGATCGATCGTGGACTGGCAGTAGTCACGGAAACCATTGCTGAAACGACCCGGGACGATCAAGCCCTCGTCCTCGTAGTGCCGCAACGACCGCGCACTCACACCGCTGACTCGGGAAGCCTCACTGATCTTCATACCTGCAGCCAACGTCCAGGAGCACCGCGATCTTCCAGCACTCGCTGTGACGAGTTGAAGACCAGCTCTGGCGTCAACAACCTCATGTCCCCTGGGTCTCACTCTCCCGGCAACCTCTCACGTCGGCCGGCGTGCGACCCCTACCGCGACGTGCCCGCGCAGAGCGTCCACGTGGTCGAGAAGGTAGCGCACTACACCTGGAAATGCGGTGATGACGGCGACTGCGGAGATGGGCGAAGCCGTAAGCGGACACGATCGGGCTCCTTCGTTCCGTTCGTCCCAGGGCGGAGCGACGACCAGAACGTAGCCGGGAGCTAGCGAAGAGGGCGATTACCTCGTAAGTAATTGCCGCCGTCAGCCTTGGTCATCGGTGCCTCACCTGCCAGCCGCCCCCTGCGGCAAGGCCGGCGGGTGACTCCCGACGTCACGAACACCGACTTCACGGCTGTCGGGGTGCCTCCCACTCTCATCGACAAACGACGTCGCAACTTGCGTACCCAGCCAGACCTCGTCGTAGGGGCAGGAGCGCACCAGCGCGGCGAGGTCCGTGTACGCCTTCTTGTCGAGGTCGGCCGTGACCAGCGGCCCGGCACAGACACTGCTCGCGGGCGCTTCGAATGTGGCGCTCAAGGCCGGCCCGGAAGTTAAGGCCCTGGCGTCTTCCCGGTGGGCGTCTACAGGCCGCTTCGCTTGGCGGGGAACCACTCCGACGTGGCAACGACCGTCGCCGGGTGCGCCGGGTCGACCAGCTGGACCGGCTTCTGCAGCCGGTACTGCTCCCCACGGGCCGGGAACTGCGGGCTTCCTCCATCGCGACCACTCACAAAACTACGGTGCTCCATCCCACTAGACCGATAGCATGTCCGACGACTTGCCGTCCGACCTGAAGCGGCTGCGCACTTTGCGGGTGTGGCACGCGATGTGGCTGGGCCGCATCGACCGCAAGATCGGACTGCTTCCAAGCGGCAGGCAGAGCAGGACCACGGCCGACGGGCGAAGCCCAAGCCGCCCCAGTAGGTCGTCGAACTCGGCATCGGTGTCGGCCGGCCACCGGTGCAGGTCCACCGGGGCACCTGCTACATGGCAGGCAAACGACGCCGACCCGTCGAGCGGGAGGAAGCCCGCCGTCTCCTGGCCGACGGCACCAGCGCCTGCACTCACTGCCGGCCCGACGCAGGTCTCGGCATCATCGACTTAAGACAAGGATTGGCCCGGACAGCGTGCGCTGTCCGGGCCGATCCGAAACAGTGTGATCGTGAAGGGCGGTCGCCTACGCGGCGAAACACTCTGCGGGGCTTCAGCCAAACGATCGTCCCCGCAGGCAATAGATGAGGCCTTTGGGACACTGTCCCCCTTCACCATCACGGCCTGGACAACGACACAGGCCCCGGCGAACATTTGTCGACGGTCACGTAATTCCCCAGGCGGCCGTAGCCTCCGCCGGATCCCGCTCGATGGATCATGCGTGGTCCGCGTCCTGCCGTGAATCCACCTGTATCCGAATCCGGTTGCCGCTTCGTGGCCGGTTGCACATTCTGCTGGGATGCGCTTCTCCATCAACATACCGAACTTCGGTGACTTCGCCGACCCCCGTAACGTCGCGACCGTCGCGGCTGCCGCCGAACAGGCTGGCTGGAACGGACTCTTCGTCTGGGACCACGTACTGCACCGACAGCACCAGGGGCGTCCCTTCGGAGATCCCTGGATGCTGCTGACCGCGGCCGCGCTGGCCACCTCCCGGATCCGACTGGGCACACTGCTGACGCCGGTCCCCCGTTACCGTCCGCAGCAACTTGCCCGCCAAGTGGCCACCCTGGACCACCTCAGCGGCGGCCGGGTGACCTTCGCCGCCGGCCTGGGCGGTCCGGTCGAGGACGAGTACCGCAGCTTCGGCGACACCGCCGAGCCGCGCCTCCTCGCCGAGCGGCTGGACGAGGGAGTGGAGCTGTTGCGGCGCTTCTGGTCCGGCGAGCCGGTGAACCACCACGGCCAGCACTACGAGGTCCGGGACGTGGCGCTGCTGCCCGCCACCGTGCAACGGCCCGGACCGCCAGTGTGGATCGGCGGGTTCTGGCCGCGTCGTGCGCCCATGCGGAGGGCAGCGCGGTGGGACGGCGCGGTGCCGCTCTTCGAGGCGGCCCGGCACGGGCATGTGCCGGACGTGGCGGATGTACACGAGCTGGTCGGCTATGTGCGCAAGCACCGTACGGCCGAGGCCGAGCGCCCCTTTGAGTTCGTGCTCGGCGGTGCCACACCCCCGGACGCGGCCAAAGCCAGGGACGTGATCGGCCCGCTGCACGACGCCGGCGCCACCTGGTGGGACGAGCGACAGGTCCAGACCGGCTCCGACCTGGACCGCCTCTCTCCGGTGCTGCGTCGCATCGAGGCGGGGCCGCCGGTGATTTGATCAGCCGTTCGAGGTTGTGCCGGACGCGTTCAGCATCCCCCTGGGGAATCGTGACCGCACGGGTGGGGAATTACATGACGCTGGTCATGCGGGTCGTGGGGAAATGCGTGACCGCCGACAACATTCCCTCCGCATGCTGCTGCCGCTTGCCGCTCGCGCGCGCTGCTCAACGCAGGCGGCTCAAGCGGAGGCTTCCCGTAGCCCGGTTCGGGTGGAACACGACGCGGCTCGCCAGCTGCGTGCATACACCGGGCCGGCCGCTCGGGCGCTCCATCCGATCGGACGGCAAGCCTGATCGTCCGTGGCGTGCACCCGCCGCTTAGGATCCGTGTTCGTGGCAGAGGTCCCCGATGAGTCGATCCGACTGGAACGATCCGCCGAGGAAGAGCGCGCGAAGCTCGCCGGCCTCGCCGGCGACGACTACGACGCCCAATGGCGGCGCTGGCGCGAGGCGTCCCAGGCCGTGAAGAAGGCCGTGCGGCACGCCTAGGAAGACCAGGCCGTCGAATAGCCCTCGCGCATTACCGCTCGTCGGGCCAGGAGGCCAGCACATCGCCGCTCTCCTCGTCGACGAGAGACAGCCCGTTCGTACCCGCCCACCCAGCCCCGGAACTTGTCCTGAGCCGCCTCCTCACTCCCCCACCAGCCGTGCTGCACCGGCCGACCCTCGGAAGCGAGCAGCAGGTGGCAGCGGCCTGGACTGGTCACCTCTCCACCGCCCAGGCCACTGATCAGGCAGTGCTCTTGCTACGACGTCGTCCGCTGCGGGCGAGAGCGTCGATGAGCTCCTCACGGCTCATCTTCGACCGGCCGGCAACACCCTGATCAGTAGCCCGCTGGCACAGCTCCGCCTTGCTCAGCTTCTGCAGCTCGCGCTTGCCTCCAACGCCGCTGCCGCGTGAGCGAGCCGATGCCGCCCCGGCCTTCTTCCGTGGCGCCTTCCGCGCTTGCCGCGCGGCGCGATGTAGTAGGTCCGGTCGAAGTACACCGGCTCAATGGCGTCCAGGCCGACGAAGTCGCTGATGTCGATGGTCTGCGAGAGGCCCGGCGCGATCTCGTCCAGCTCGTCGGACTCGGCCACGACGTACTGGCTCTCCTCCAGTTCGAAGCCTTTGACGATGTCACTGGTGTCGACCTCATCCTCGGTGCGCTCATTCACCCGCCGGTTGCGGATCCGGCCGGAGGTGCCCCGCTGCATCTGGTGGAAGTGGACCGAGTGATCCTCAGTCGCCGTGTAGAGGACGTCGGGCACGGTGACAAGCCCGAACGTGATCACCCTGGTCCAGATCGCCCGCGCCACGACCATCTCTCCGTCCCGTCCGACCAGCACCAGCCGGGTGCGCCCTGATGCGTCTCCACGCTCGCACTGCTGCCTGCCTGACGCGCGCCGGACAGCGGCGGCAGGCGCCCCCCCCCGGCGGCAGGGCATGCACGCGCGCCGTAACCTTCCTGCACCGTCGGCGTTGGGCACGACAACGCGTACGGGACGTCATCCCCCGTGGACGCGTTCGCGAACGAGGGGCCCGAACCATGCCCGGCTTTCGGGCCCCTCCCACCACCGGCGCCCAAGCGGCGTTGCACGCGGTGAAGAACGCCATCTGACAGCGTCGCCGTGACCGCCTCCGCCTCTCTTTCGCGCGACTCCGCGTACGGCTCGAAGGAGCCTGGCTGTCCCCCAGAGTGGCCGCATCACACATAAGTTGTGCCAGAGCCCCCGCCGACTGTCGACGGCCATGGAACTCCCCCGTGAAGTGGGTTCGGCATCAGATAATTCCCCACCCTCACGATCACGTTTCCCCAAGGGGATGACGGTCGCGCCGGGCGACGTACGGGCCTTCGCTGTCAGCCGTCGGCAGGCTGCTCAAGGGCAGGGCATGCTCATGTAGAGGGCTTGTTCACCCGATGAGGGTGTGCCGTCGTAGAGCGTCGTGTCCAGGCCACAGAAGGTGAATCCCATCCGCTGGTAGGCGTGGATCGCCGGGGCGTTGATGTTGGTGACTTCCAGCCAGATGTGCCCGGCACCGGACTCACTGGCGAACTTGACGGCGTGGCCGATCAGGGCGCGGCCGACGCCCCGACCCCGATGTGCCGGCGCGATTTCGATGTCCTCGATGGCCAGCCGTCGGTTCCACGAAGCGTAGGAGACAGTAGCAAAGCCTGCCAGACTGCCGTCGGTGCCGATGGCGACAAAGGTGCGGCTGTTCAGATCCCCTTCGGCTACGGGGGCATCGGCGTCGTCGGTGTTCTCGGCTGGGAAGACCTTGTGGATGGGCGGGTCCACCGGGATTTCCTGGAGGGCGAACCCATTCTTGGAGACGGTCACCTGGAAGATGGTGTGGGTGGTGAAGGACCCGTCGAGTGCCTCGATGGCCTCGGTGTCCTCAGGCCGGGCAGTGCGGAACTCGTAGCCCATGTCGTCAACGGTCGTCATGGCATGAACTTATGACCGGTCCGACCGACATGGATCGAGTTCTGAACGGCCTGCACCCCGGGCTGCCGAGCAAGCCGCGGCGACCAGCGCACCTGAGGCAGATCAATGCGCCAGCCCTTGCTGAAGATCAATCTCTTCACCACCATGGGATGGCTTGAGCGTTTTGTGATTCGCTATCTGAATCCTCCTGACTGGCCATGGGTAGCGCGGAGTCCGAGATCGAGGATCCTGGTCGTCGCGGAGCTGCTCATGTTCCTCGTCCCGTGGTTCGCAAGGCCGATGGGCAGCCCGGAGCATTCACTGGTACGCGGGCCGCTCGAAGAGCGCGCTGGCCACGTCACTGGGGGTGGACCGCAAGACGGTCGGGAAGTACCTGGCCCCGGTCGGAGGCATCCGGGATCCCCCCAGGCGGGCCGCCGATGAGCGAGGCCGACTGGTCGAAACTGATCAAGAAGTGGTTCCGGGGCTGACCGACAGACGGCTGCGGCAGGTGACCTGGCCGGAGATCGACAAGCACCGCGACTACATCAAGAACCTGCACCTGGCCGACCAGATCAGCCAGTACGACCCGGCCGAACTCGTCGGCGTCTCGTGCATCGCCGTCGAGGCGGCCGCCGTGCAGGACGGTTCGGGCGAAGCAGGAATCGGAGCCCAGGCAGGCTAGTGTCATGATCAGCACAATCGCACACGGCTCGAAGGGGGGTGGTGACGATGGGCATCCTGCTGTTCAACGTGACCACGGCAGCACTGATGGTGCTGATGTTCAACGGCGGTCTGGCCCTGGTCGGCCAGAGCACACTGGGCCAGCGGCGGATCCCCTGGGCCGGCGTCGGTCTGACCGGGCTCGCGCTCGCCGGTGTGGCCCTCCAGCTCTGTTGGTCTGGGGCGATGGGCGCGCTCGACGCGGACCCGTCGAAGTCCGGTTGGTGGCGCGTGATCACCTCGGTCTTCATGCAGAACGGCGGCATCGGCGGGGCGGCCTGGAACATCGCCACCCTCGCCGCCGTCGTCGCCTTCGCCGACTGGTTCTGGGGTGCACCGCTGACACTCGGCCTGTTCACCGCAGGCATCCTGCTGCCGGAGCAGATCGACAAACTGTGGGGCCAGACCTCCCACAGCACCGACCCCCGCAACTTCGCCGGCAGCTCCGGTGCCACCTACTTCCTGGGCGCGACCCTGGCCGCGGCCCTGCTGCTGCGCGGCGGCGCCGACGAGAACTCGGGCAAAGCCGCCGGGAAGGGCTCCGACGAGGAGAGCGCGAGCCGTGGCAAGGCCGTCCACAAGAACCGGGTGCTGGCGCTCGGCGTGCCGGTGCTCGGGCTGGCGATGTGGTTCGCGCAGGAGAACGGGCACGGACTGGTCTCCGGCTACGGCTTCGCCATCGGCGCACTCGCCTGGGCCGCGTTCCGCACCGTCCTGCAGCCGGAGCGCGACCTCCGGCAGCCGCCGCGCACGACGGTCGCCTCGCTGACCGGACTCATCGGTCGGCAGACCAACAGCACCGGCTAGGCCGGCCGGTCGTACCTCCCGCAGCCTCGCCGCTCATCGGCTCAGCGTGCCCCGGGCCAGCGTCACCGAGCCCCTGCCCGCCCAGTCCACCGTGCTGTTGTACACCGACGGACTCATCGGACGCCATGGCGCACCCCTCGACCGCAGCCTCACCCACCTACGCCAGCATGCCGCTGCCCTCGCCCGCGAAACACCCGACACCTTCTGCGACGTACTCCTCACCGGCCTCGCCCCCGACAACACCGACGACGTCGCCCTCCTCGCCCTTCGCCTTGCACCCGCCGGCCCCCTCAGCACACGGCAGTCGCAGACGTAGAACCGTCCAACCGCACACCGGCACACGCGGCAGCCGGTCAGGAAGCCTTCACCCACACTCCACTGTCCCGATCCGTCTGCACCGCATAACCGGCCTGCATGCCAAAAGGGCTTGGCGCAGCGCGGCCCGGACGCCGTCGTACTCCGCGAGCTGACGCGCGGCCGGATCGAGCTCCTGCTGCGTCGGCAGCCAGCCCACTATGAAACGTACACACGCGTTGCGGACACGCAGTACTGCCTGGTGCGGCCGGGGGCACGTCAGATGCTGAGGTCATCGATGACCTCGCTTACCCGGCGGGTCGGGAAGCGGGTCCACCGCGGCGTGGGGGCCAGCTGGTCGACCGCCGCGCCCAGCCACTGGCGGTCACCGAGGCGGTGCACGGCCTTCGCCTTGGACGTCTGCCGGAACAGGTCGCTCACCAAGAGCATGTGCACGTAGGTGTAAGGCCGATCGTGGTGGGTGTAGTTCACCGACCAGGGTTCGTACGGATGGCGAAGGATCCCTCCTACAGAGCAACTGCTGCGGCCACCGTTCACGTTGCCGCCACTGAGCGCGGCGGCGACGCTGACGGCGCCAGCGGTACGGGTGGCCTGCCACGCCCGTGAGCTCGCTCTCACCCACAGCTCCATGACCCTGGCCCACGGGATGACGGCGCGCGGTTGCGGGAGTCCGCGCTCGTGGTGCTCCATGCCGTCGGCGGTGAGGACCAGGCACGAGCCCTTCCCGCGCTTCGGATCCCCGATGACCCAACGGTCCCCGACCAGTTCCAGCGGCCCCAGGTACTGAGCCATGTTCTCCCGTCGGTCGTGTGTTCGCCCCGTCCGAAACCTGTCCCCCCGGCCGCCCCCTCCGATGGGGTATCGGTCGAGGTCCGTAAGAACGAGAGCGAAGCCCTGATCTTGACTTGTCCACGCTAGATCAAGCGCCGGGACGGAAGGTCGGCGGCAGGGGAAGGTGGGGCCTTTCAGGGCGCGAGCCCATGCAGTGGGGGGGTCTTGCGCTCGGGTGTCTGCGGTCGAAGGCGCGGATTCTCTCCAGGCTGAGGCAGGGATCACTGGGGCCACGACATCGACCGGGACCTGAGGCTGGTTGCCGAGGGGCGGTGACAGCGGCCAGGACCTGGGCGCCGCCAGGCAGTCGGTATAGGGCCGGGTCGGTGTGGCTGCCGTGGGTGATCGGCAACACGGCGATGTCCTTGGCCAGGGCGCGGGGCAGGTACTGGAGGCGGGTTGGGTGGGCAGGCCGAAGGAGGACCAGGCGGAGGTGCCGGGCTGGAGGGAGTGTTCCTCGCTGCGGCGGACGGGTTCGGTGTGTTCGCGGGTGGCCTGGTAGTCGACGATGGACAGCAGGTCCTTGTCCGCGAAGCGTGCGGTAACCGCGGCGGTGCCCAGGGCCCGGTCGACCTCGGCCACCGAGCAGAGCTTGGACGGTGCGACGGCCTCGGCCATCTTCGCCTTGATGCGGCGGACCCCAACCGCCCCGGCTTCGACCAGCCAGGATGCTGCCCCGGGACCGAGCTGGAGGAAGGCAGCCTCTTGTGCCGAAGTGGCCTTCGGGGTGCGGTCGTTGTCCTTGTTCCCCCGCGGCGGGTAGTGGGCGTCGTCCAGGACCGGGTGCCGGGCTGGCCACGGCGGTGGCGGGCGGCCTCGCGGGCCGAGCCGTCCTCGCCGACCGCGGTGACGATCAGTTCGTCGCCGTGGAAGCGGGCCCATACCCGGTTGTCGATCAGTTCGTGCGGGACGGGGTAGCGGACCCCTTCGACCGAGATCGTGGACTCCCAGTTCACCCGGCGGGTGGTGCCGAACACGGCGGTGAACGGCCTCCTCGGCAGCGGGTGCAGCCGCTGTCGTTCCTCGGCGAGCCGCTCGATGGGCTTGCGCCGAGTCGACCGGTGGATGCGGGAGTTGACCTCGTCGCAGAACGCCCGGCAGGCCGCCTCCAGCTCGCCGAAGGCCTTGTAGTCCTTGCGCAGGTTGACGTCCTTGGGCACCAGGTCGGCCTTCGCGATGCGGACCTTCGCCTCGGAACCGCCCTTCGTCTCCGGGTCCGCGGGCAAGCAGGTGCGTATGGTCGTGCCGTAGTGCCGGGCGACCTCGACGATCTCCGGGTTGCGGACCGCGATCCCGGCGACGTGATCGGTGGTGACCGTCTTCTCGTTGTCCGTCAGGACGTAGGCCGGCACTCCGCCGATGCGGCGGAACGTCGCGTCCAGACAGGAGGTGACCGTCGGCAGCGTCTTGTCCCAGATCGGGATCACGATCCGGAAGCGGGACCAGGCCAGCCAGGCGCACCACAGGATGGTTTTGCAGCCCTGGATGGTCGACCCGTTGCCGAAGTCGTACTGGATCCACAGGCCCGGCTCGGTCACCCACGGCCGATAGACCCGCCGTCGACCGGCCCTGAACTGGGCTTTCACCTCGGCAACGGTGCGGCGGGTGGTGCGTTCCCCGCCGGTGAAGCCCATCGCGACGATCCTCTTGTGCACCACGTCCGCGCGGATCTTGCCGTGCGAACGGACCACCAGTTCCTCGATCTTCGGCAGATAGTCGTCGATCGCGCGGGCCCGGTGACGGCGCTGGTCGGGGTGCTGGCCGGCGGCCCGCATCTTCACATAGCGAGCCACCGTGTGGTGGTCGACGCCGGTCAGCTCGGCCGCAGCGCGGTAACTGCCCGTGAGGTCGTACGCATCAAGGATCTCCATGATCTCCCTGCTGTCTTCACCCGCCCGAGCCTCGCCGAGCGGGATGCGTCCAATGCGAGCGGGGAGTTATCTGGCCGTACGGGGGAAACCCGTGGCCATGTGGGGCGGTAAGTGGCTGCCTACGGGGAGCTTGTCATGGCCACCGTCAACCGGCTTCCCCCACTTCGCTGTGCACACCCAACGCCCTCGACCACCACCTCGAACACACCAGCAAAACAAGTCACTCGGCCCACCCCACCCCACCCCCCGGACCCTGAAATGAGAACCGCCCCGGACAAGAACGCAAGAGCTTCCAGCTCGTCCACTGACAGCTGGCCCACGAGCGCGGAACACGTGATCACGTTTTTCGCGATCGTGGTCAACGAGCTGGGTGCGGACCGAGCGGCGCAGTGGTTCGTGGCGGCCCGCCGGGCACACCTGCACGTGGTGGCCGGGGATCAGGCCCGCGACTACCAGTTCGGCTTCCGCCCATCTGGACACCGAGATCGGTGACGACCGCGGGCCGTCTCTCGACCGGGCGCAGTCGAAGAACACTGCCGCGTCAGCACCAGCATCCCCTGCGGCAGCGTGCGAAGCGATGAAGGCCCTGCCATCAGCTGATCAGTGACACAGACAGGCATGTCCACGGGAGAAGCCGAGGGTTGATGACACAGGTCGGCCCTGCCCGACTGTCCCGTCTCAACGGAGTTTGACCAGTCTCACCGAAGTTTGATCGACGTGCGGGGGTGGGCTGGTCCAAGGATTGATGAAGCCAGGTGAAGAGGAGTCACCCCTTACGGGCTCTCGGGGTCGGCGTCCCCAGCTCGCGCGGCGGCCGCCGCCCCCAGCAGCAGCCAGCCGTCGGCCTCCACCGCCCGCCGCTCCCCCGGCTGCCACCCACGGGCCAGCGCCACGTCGAGCAGAGCCCGGACGGCGCCCGGCTCGTGCAGGTTCAGGTCTGCACCCTGGGTGAAGCCCACGTCCCCGGAGCCGAAGGGGGCCCCGCCCGGGATGTACCGGCCAGGCCCGTCGGCAAAAACAATGCGCAGCGGGCCGCCGGTGCCGGCCGGCTGCGGGGACAGGGTGAGGATTTGGCGGCAGTCCACGGACCGGCCATCGTGGTCCCTTCGGTGGCTGTGGCGCATCGTCCACATGTACACGCGCCCGTCGGCGACCAGTCGGCGGGGCTTCTTCGAACGGCGAGGCACGCAGCCGAGGGTACGCAGCCTGATCCACAAGACATACACCCGTGCCCAGTGGCAGCCCGACAGCGGCCGCGGAAGGCCGGAGCGTGGGCATGTACACCACCGACGCACACCCCCTGGTGACGATCGCCCGATCGTCCATGCCTTCCTCGTCTGGGCCTGGCGTGACGATCTCGGCAAGGCCCCGAGGGCGCTCGAAGGCAAGGCGAAACGAGGCGGGGGGACGGCGATCGTGGGACTCCGGATCTCAGTGGCAGAGCCTTTGCCGATTTCGGCGCGGGCCGGGTGAACACCTTCCGCTCCGCCCGTACGACTCCGACATGTACGCCTACGGTCACGTCGACGGGCCCGCCAACGAGTGCAAGGTGGATCTGTGGCAGGTGAACACTCGGACTGGCGGCAGCACGCACACCGGCTGGGGAGGCGGGGTGAACACCTGGCCGGAGTACCACAACGACGGTGTACACGAGCTCTCCGTAGAGGTCTGGGACATCAACACCAACCAGGTCGCCTGGGGTCCTTGGGTTTTCTGATCTGCCCGAGCTGAGGGAGAGTGAGCATTTCTCCTCCCTCGGGGCTCGTACGCCATCCAGGTGCCGGGCCGAACCGTGCCGGCCCGGCACCAGCACTGCTCTGCGCAAGACCTGCTCACCCGAAGTTGCCGACCGGGTTCGGACGGCTGTGGACTGCGCAGACGGTGCCCTCGCTCGGTGACGGGGTAACGCAGGCCGCGCTCCGCTGCTCGCGTTGACGTTGACGCGGGATCCGATGGCGCTCGCCGCCGTCACGGCCGCCGGGCCCGTGCGTAGCTGCTCTTCGGGATGCTCGGCGGTGCGTGGGACCGCCGGCGCACGATGTGGGTCACGGACACAGCACGTGAGTGCCGCTCGCGATACCGGCGGAAACAGCGGCCAGGACTGCTCCGACGAAGGCCAGAACTCTCCACCGGACAGCTGCGGTGCCAAGACACGCCTTGTGGAGGTCGATGCGTAAGTGCGGCAGCACAGTCTCACCTTGTGCTCGGGGTGACGAATCACTTTTCTACGGGCGGCCCTTACAGCGCCTAACACAATGAGCCGATTTGTCGGTGGGTGACGAGGCAGCAGGCGAGTTTGAGGTACGCCTCGTGGATGTCGGATCTGCGTTCCCAGCGGATGCGTAGGCGGCGGAAGCCGTGCAGCCAGGCGAAGGTCCGCTCGACCACCCACCGGTAGGTGCCCAGTCCGGTGCTGTGTCGTGTTCCGCGGCGGTCGATGGCCGGCACGATGCCGCGAGCGCGGACCTGGTCGCGGTAGATGTCGTGGTCGTAGCCGCGGTCGGCGAAGAGGGAGTCGGGCTTGCGGCGGGGACGGCCGATGCGGCCGCGGACCGGCGGGATTGCATGAGCAGGGGCAGGAGCCGGGCGACGTCGGCCCGCCCCCGGTCGACCGGCGAGGGGCCCGTGTGCTGCCCCCATTTAACGCCCTGACGTGGGAGGAGTCGACCACGCAGCGGGACCAGTCCAGCCGCGAGGCGGCGTTGAGCTCGGCGAGCAGGACCTCATGCAGCCGTTGCCAGACGCCGGCCTCGTTCCAGTCCCGCAGACGGCGCCAGCCGGTCATGCCCGGGCCGAAGCCGAGATCCTGCGGCAGGTACTCCCACTGGATGCCCGTGTGCAGGACGTAGAGAATCCCGCACAGCACCTCACGGTCCGGCAGCGGTTTACGAACCGGGTAGCGAAAGCGACGCTCGCGCTGCGGCAGCAACGGCTCCAGGCGATCCCACAGCTCATCCGACACAATCCACGGCGACGTCCCCACACCGGACCGAACGCTCAACTCCTGCCATGGACACGGCGGCCAGGGCGAATCCACCTCATTGTGTGAGCCGTTGTAAGCCGAGGATCTCCTACATCTCGACCCTGATGCTCATTCGCGCGTTCTACCTCGACATCGCGCAGTGGGCAGCCGAAGATCCGGCCCGATGGAGCCCCTGGGACGTTGGGGGCCCTGGCGACAAGCCAACGGATCATTCGAAGTTAGTTCAGAGAAGATCGGTGTAGAGCTTCGTGGTCAACTGGCCGCCACAGCCGCCCAGCAACAGACCGCACCAGAACGTGTCGTCCGCGTGCCGACGACGAAAAGCGTCCAGCTCGATGGCCTCCAACGGCAGCATCAGCGGCATCTCCGAGTCCGCACTGCCCAGCACCGCCCAGTTGGCGCTCCAGACCACACCTGCCGAAACCCGCAGCGCCGTGGACGGAGCGCCGCTGCGCCTCGCCGTACGGCCGCAGCCGTCCGTCCTCCGGCTTGCTCCATCGCAATCCGCGGCACGACCCGGGCCAGGTCGGCCTGGGCGGCGCGGATCGCGGCCTGAGGGTGGGTGCCAAGAGTGAGGCGGGTCGTCACGACGATCACCGTACGGACAGCCAGGCAACGATCGCCCGCTCTCGCACAGGAGATCACTTTCTGACGAGCGTGGCGTCCGCCGCCACCATAACGATGGCTCGCACCTGGTCGATGATGTCCAGCCGGTTGCGCACGAACTCCGGATCGGTGACCGCTCCGGTCGCGGGGTCAGTGTTGCCGACGCCGAACTGCAGGACCGGGGTGTGCACATGGCCGCCGGGAAGCGTGTCGTGCAGGCCCAGCCGGTCCCGGAGCAGCGTGGCCCGGTAGGCGATCTCGTTGGAGAGGTAGTTGCCGCCGCCCCCGGCGCGGGCCGTGGAGCCGGGGGTCGGGCCGTCCGGTCGTACGACGGGATCGGTGCCGCCCGCCGGGATCTCGGTCACCTCCGTGTCGTCGTACACCGGGAACCGGCCCGTGTGTGCGGCCACGATGGCGGTGTAGGGCAGTGTCGTGGTCGTCCACTGCGGTTGGCTGGCCGGATCCGTGACCGGGACAGTCTCCGTCCGAGAGACGTTGTCGTTGTCCGGGAAGCCGCCTCGCCAGGCCCCGTTGGTGCGCTCGATGTCGAACCGGCCGGCCCGGCCCTGGCTCACGGTCGTGAACAGGTCCACCTTCGGCAGGTACGGCCGCAGCGTCCGCTCCACCGTGCCATCGGCAAAGTCCTGCCAGCGCACAGGAAACACGACAGTCTCGATCTGCGCGGGCCCCTCCGCGGTCTCGACGACCGTACCGTCGAGCGCGAGCGCGGTCGCCCCGGACGGGTTGGAGATACGGATGTCCCGGTCGAGGGTGAAGGGATCGAACCCGGTGAGAAGGATGCGCTTCACGTGCGCGTGCCCGGGATACCGGATGTCGGTCTGCCCGCGCGAGGTTCGCTCCAACTGATCCAGCAAGGTGTCCCGCTGGGCGTCCGTGATTGCAAACTCCGGCTCCCAGGTGCGCAACTCCAGTGTCATCCCCAACCGGGCCCAGTACAGAGGCCGGTCGTCGTCCCGGCTGAGATCACCGCCCGTCGGCCCCTGCTCCTGCGCCCGTGCCACGGCCCGCCGCCACAGCGCGGACCCGTCCCGTACGACGATCCGTCGGGCTTGCGGGAAAGAGTGGCTGCTGGCCAGCTCACTTGCGAACTCCGGTGCCACGTCGTCGAATCCGGAGCGCCGGAGGATCTCCTGCGGTACGGGCCTGTCGAGCCGCAGTTCCTCGACGGTGGGCGAAGGTGTCGTCGGAACGGCAGTGGCCGTAGTGGGCACGGACAGGCCGGTGAACAGGGCAAGCCCAAGGATGCCGAGTCGAACACGTATGCATTTCAAGGCGGTTCGAGTCCTTCCATCGCCGTGGGACACGTGGTGCGGCGGGCACCGGAAGTATCCCGTGGCGCAAGTGACCCACGCCACGGTTCGGGCGATCTTCCCGGCCTCCGTATGCCACCCCCGCCGCGGCAACCTTGGTCCCCTGCCGCTGAGCGAGGCATCAGCTGCGCCAGCCCGGGTGGTTGCCGGACGGGCCAGCGGTAAGAAGATCGTGCTCACCCCTGAGTAGCCGACGACCTGAGCAGGAACATCCAAGGTGCTGCACATGGTCCACCAGACGCCCGGTGAACAGCCTTCTGGCCGATGTTTCGCCGCACCGGTCGATGCGGTCGAAGCCCAGCTGCCGGTCCTTTATAGCGCGGAGTCACCCGTCACGGACGACGCGACCTGGGGTGTCAGACCGACCGCGCTTCGTCCTCGATCCGTACGACGACGAAGAGGTCACCCGGCGCGCCACCGTTTCTACCGGGCCAGCCCATTCCTCTAACCGGCAGGAGGCAGCAGAACGGGTGGACCGAGGAACCAAGGCAGTCACCTGGGGAGATCCCGGCTCTGGACGCTGGCCGAGTGGTCTTGTCCGGCCATTACGCTGTGCTTCACTACCCCGTGATCAGACGGATACGTCCGGATGGGGGGTGGCGATGTCGTCGGGGGATCAGGTCGTCGAGCGCGCCGTCCGGGAGCCGCTGTTCCTCTTTCTGGACCCGTGCGGACTGGTCCTGCCGCAGGAGCGCCTCGTCGATGTCCTCGCGCGCAAGCGCCCGCAGAGACGGCAGGCGACCGAGTTGCTGATGAATTTCAGCATGATGGCTGTGTGGCGCCTGGGCGGGCACGTCCGCTCCCCAAGGGCAACGAGAGGTCACTTCAGCGGTTCGATGACCTGTGCGGCGGGACGTGGTGGCGGGAGTACTTCGCCGACGCGGTGGCCTCACGTGACGAGGAGGGTGCGGCCGAGAACGCGATCGAGGCGGTGGCGGCCGAGTACGCCCGTCGTCTGGAACGGCGCACAGGGATGCTCGTGCAGTCAGTGCCGGTGTCGCACTCGCCGCGCAAACGGGCCGTGTACCGGTTGGGGTTCGCTGCCCGCAGCCCGTACAGCCTGTGGGTGTGCGGGGACGCCGTGACCCGGGCCCGGGCCACGTGGTGGGAGACGCCCGAGGAGCGCGAGGACGACGAGGGGCTGTTCACCATGGCCTCAGTGACCCGCCCGGACCCGAAGGAAGTCGAGGCCAAGGCGGTGCCGGAGATCGCTGAAAACCTGGCGAAACCGTTGTTGCGGATCCGGCGGCCCGTCAAGGTTGTCGACCACCCCCTGGAGATCTTCGGGGCCTACTACGGGCAGGTCACCGAGCCGGTGGTGCGTCAGGCCGTGCGGCTCCTGCACGAGCAGGGCCGGACGCCCAGCAACGGGGTGGATGTGAAGAGGACCCGGGAGATCACCGTCTGTCCCGGCAACCCCGCCGCCTGACGTTGTGGCCCCGGGCCGCAACGGACCGATCGGTCAGGCCGCGGCCGGCAACGGCATCTGGTCCCAGGTCCGGCCTTCCAGCAGGCGGCCTCCGGCCTTCGGAGTACGGCCGCCCCACTGCTTGAAGAAGAAGGCGACGCCGGCGTCCTGGCAGGTGTCACGGATCTGGGTGACCCAGGCTTCGTCGAGTGGCCGGTGTCCTGGACCGGACTCGCCGCCGGCGATCACCCAGTGCGGCCTGCTCGATCATGGCCGGCTCACCGGCTGGCTCGGGGAACGCCCGGCGGGGGAGCCCGGTTCTGCCGCTCCACCGCCTGAGCGATGGCCGGGTCCGCCCGGAACGGCGGCGCGGCCTGGCGGTGCGCTGCAAGGGCACGACGGTAGCCGTCCGACGGCGTCCGGCGCTGCACCGGCGCGGTCCGCTGCGGGTCTGGGACGGCGTCCGCCGCGTCGGGGCTAGCCTTCCCGGGCGCGGGCGGCAGAACGTGCAGGGCGCAGACGTTCGCGTCCGGCACCCGCTCGTTGGCCGCTTCGATCAGCTGCGGTGCCCTCCAGCGCAGCTTCGTGCCGTACGCGGGAGCGTCGGGGGCGACGTCCAGGCGGCCGGTTCCCGGCGTTCGCTGGCTCCGGCGAAGACGATGGCGTCGTAGTCCTTCGCGGTCAGCGGCCGCCCGGTGGGCTCGGCCCGGGGGTCCGCGGCGGTCGCTACCTCGGCCCGGGGGTGGAATCGGTCTCGCCCTCCAGAGCGGACTCCAGGAGCCGCTTGGTCAGCTGCCGCAGCAGTCCGCCCTCGCCGGTCAGCTGCAGGCCTCTGCCTGGGCCCGGCTCACCAGGTCGTCGATCAGCTGGTCGTCCACGGCCTCGGCCGACAGAGCCTCTGCCGACTCGCCAGCCTTGTGCTCGGCCACGTTCTCACTGGTCAGCGATGCATCTTCCGTGATCGGGAGACCGAACGATTTACAGTCCCAGGGCGGGAGCGCCATGACCCAGTTGCCTGGGATAGCGTCCCTTGGAGCGGAACAAGCGGGAGGGCTTTCGTGCACATTGGGGTACGTGGGCAGCGTGGTCGCCGGTGGATTATGTACGGGTTCGTCGGGGTCGGAACGCTGTTTTTCGTCATCGGGCTGATCCTCGCGGGGCAGTCGGTCTCGTTCCTGACCGATGCGGAGCGTGCCCAGGGCACGGTGGTGGCCCTGGAGTGGCGCAACGACCACGTTGGCGCATCCCGCCGGAATGGTGACGACGACCGGCCCGTGGCGTACCCGGTGGTCGAGTTCACGTCGAAGGATGGCACGCGAAGGACGTTCCGGGACTCCACCGGTTCCAGTCCGTCGGCGTACGACAAAGGTGAACGGGTCCAGGTGCTCTACCGCGCCGATTCCCCCCAGGACGCGCGGATCGACGGGTTCGCCTCGCTGTGGATGTTGCCGCTGGTCTTCGGAGGGCTCGGGTTGGTTTTCGCGGCGGTCGGGACGATCGTTGTATTCAAGTCACGGAGACGTTCCGAGGCCATACCTTCGATGAAGGTGATGTCCTCCTCCTGCCGGTCAGGAGGGCGGTGAGGTGGCCGATGCTGGTCAACCCGATGTCCGGGTCAGCGATGAAGGCGGCCGGGTCGAGCAGGCAGCCACCCTCGGCATCGACATGGAAATCACCGCCCGCACCCCTGGGGCCAGGGGATTCACCCCCACCCGAGGCGGTGGGCGGTCGAGCGGACCTACGGCTGGCTGATGCTCCACCGACGTCTCGCCCGTGACTACGAAACCCTGTCAGCCGGCTCCGAAGCCATGATCCACCTCACCATGACCGACCTCATGGCCCGCCGCCTCACCGGCGAGAACACCATCTCCTGGCGAGACCCGACACCACAGACCAAGCAAGATCGCTGAGCGGCTCCGTGCGCCGATGGCTTCACGCTCACCGGGACTGGAGCGGGTCCTTCTTCCTGGACGACGAGGACCGCAAGCTGATCGCGAAGCGGCGCGGGGACCACAGTCGGCTCAGTTTCGCTCTCCAGATGTGGACCGTGCGCTGCATCGGCCGGTTCCTCCCGGACGACCCGCTGGACGTGCCGTGGGTCGTGGTCGAGCACCTGGCCGCGCAGCTCGACATCGAAGACGTCTCGTGCGTGAAGCGGTTCACCGAGCGCTAGCCGACGGCGTACGAGCACGCCTGGGCGATCCGAGGCGCCTATGAGTACCGCGAGTACGAGGACGCGGAGTGGTCTCGGCGGTTTGTCGCAGGTGCCGCCGCCGCGCCGACGCGGACGACCGGGACGGCGTTTGCCCGCGCGCTGGAGCGGGTGGACGAGACCGGCGCCTACCGGCTGGGGCGGTTGAAGCTGTCGCAGATCCCGCCCAACCGGATGGCGGCGCTGGCCCGGTACGCGCTGGGGTCGAAGGCGCCACTGCTGGAGCGGGCGGCGGAGCCCAAGCGCACGGCGATGCTCACCGCGGTGATGCGGCACCTGGAGGCGAAGGCGATTGACAAGGCCCTGGACCTGTTCCAGGTCCTCATGGCCACCCGGCTGCTGAACACAGCAAAGCGGAAGACGGAGAAGGAGCGGCTGTCGACGCTGCCGCAGCTGGAGAAGGCGTCGCGCACGCTCGCGCGGGCGGCAAAGGTGCTGTTCGAGGAGCTGGAGCTGGTCGAGGAGCACGGCGCGGACCTGGACGTGGCCGCGCTGTGGGTGGCGGTCGAGGAAGTCGCCCCGCGCGCCGCCCTGATGACCGCCGCGGCCACCGTGGTGACCCCTGGTGCCCGAGGGCGAGAACACGGCCGACATCGCGATGCGGACTGCGCTGGCGACCCGCTATGCCGCGGTGCGCCCGTTCCTCGCGCTGCTCGGCGAGTCGAAGGCGCTGGACGCGGCAAGCGCGGGCAAGCGGGTCCTGGCCGGGTCCGCGGGCTGCCAGCGCTGGCGCGGTGGAAGGTGTGGGTGAAGCCTCTGCTGCCGCGCGAGGTGGACGACAAGCTGGTGCCGCCCGCGTGGCGCAAGGCGGTGTACGCCAACCCCGACCTGCCGCAGGGCGCGGTCGACCGGGACGCGTACGCGGTGTGCGTGCTGGAGCAGCTGCACCGGGCCCTGAACAACCGCGACGTGTTCGCCTCGCCGTCGCACCGCTGGTCCAACCCGCGCGCCCGCCTGCGGGACGGGCCCGGCTGGGATGCGGTCGAGGAGGACGTGCTGGCCGGGCTGAGCCTGAACATGCCCGTGACCGAGCACCTGGCGGCGGGGCTGGTGCGCGGGCTGGACGCGGGGTGGAAGCAGCTCGCCGAACGCCTGGAAGAGGCGGGGCCGGCGGCGAAGGTGTCCATCGACGTGCAGGACGACAAACGGGTGAAGCTCAACGTCGACAAGCTCGGCGCGCTTGGCGAGCCGAAGTCCCTGACCTGGCTGCGCAAGCGGGTCGACGGCCGCGCCATCGTTGACCCTGCCTCGTTCGACGAACAGTGGTTCAGCTGCCCCTACGGTTCGATGTTCCGTACGAAGGTCGTCGAGGTGTCGGCGGGCCGTGTGATCTTGAAGGCGTCCGTGTACGAATTGTCCTTGCAAGTCACCGTGGCTACGGCGTCTCGGCCCTTCTTGGCGATGTTCTTGAAGGTCACCGAGTACCTGTTGTCGCTGGCCACGGTCCTGCTGTCGTCGGTTTGAGATTCCTTGCTCGTAGTTATCGTCACACTGACGGGAGAGGCGTCGTTCTCGCAGTCAGCGACCTTGCCGGTGACCGTGACCGTCTTGCTGTTCGGGTCAGCGGCTGCTGGCCCCACTGCTGCGAGCGAGGCCACGGGTCAGAGGCAGCACTGCTGCGGTGGCGAGAATTGCGCGGCGATTACGCATGGATTCTCCTATTTTGCTGGCACACGAGCGAATGACTGCGATATGAGCGGAATGCGAAGAGATGTGGCAGCAAGGGGCGCCGTCAAAGGCGTGGCATGCCCCGGAATGAATGCCGATTCGCTCTTTCCGACTGTCGCGGCGAAGTGCCTGGCCGACGAAGTGAGTTGCCCCTACCAAGGTCCTTGCTCCGGCTAAGCCGGTCAAGGGATTCAACTACCCACGCGTCACGGGGCAGGACTACCCACCTTGGTCGGTGAGCCCGTACTCGATCGCCAGCCGGGTGAGCTCGGAACGGCGCCGGGCCCCCGCCTTCTCGCCGATTCGGTCCAGGTGCGATTGGACGGTGTGCTTGCTGATGGACAGCCGACCGGCGATCTTGTGATCGGTCGCGCCGTGGGCGACCAGCCTGAGGATCTCCTGCTCCCGCTCCGTGAAGTGAGGCGATCGCCTGAGCAAGTGGCCAGCCGGTACGGACACGTAACCGCGGCCCGCGCCGGCGGCCCTGATCGCCGTCAGGAGTTCTTCCCCCTCGGCCCGCCGGCTCAGGTAGCCGCTGGCACCCGCCCGGATCACCTGAACCGCGTCGATCTGAGGCGAGGACGACACGACGACGACGGCGTGCCCCCGGTCCCGCAGCCTCGCCACGGCCGCGGCGAGGCTGCCGGCGGGCTGCTGCAGGTCCATCAGGACCACATCCACACCGCGCAGTCCGCCGTCCAGGCCCTCGATGGAGGAGGCGGTGGCGACCAGGTGGAGGTCGGTAGCGGAGCCGATCAGTTGCGAGATGCCGTGCCGGAAGACGGGGCAGTCTCCGATGACCGCGATGCGCGTCGCGGCACTCGCCGCGCCATCGCTCATGGCATCTCCGATCTCGCACGCGGGCACCCCGCCCTCAGCCTCCCTTGGGAGCAGAGACTGTGGCGCGTCGGATTAGCCCGTCCGGCGGTGTCCCGGAGTTACTGACCTCTGCGGCGTGATGTCGTTGAGGGCTGACGAAGCGTGATCGTTGCGGTATGCCGGTTGTGTGAGATATCCGCAGGGTGGTGGGCTGGCGCCTGAACGGCAGGCGTTTCGCGAGCGGATCCGGCTGGAGGCCGCGGAGCGATTCGCTGCGGGTGCCTCCAACGCCGAGGTCGCGCCAGCTCAGCGAGCGTCTCGGCAACGGCTTCCTTGTGTCCCCCGGCGTTCGGCTCGTCCGGGGCGGTCGCGTCCTCCACGGAGGCGATCTGCCGATCCAGTCCAGTGAGGTTGGCGAACTGGTCGAGAGTCGCGCCGCCGTTGACGGTCAGCTGCAGGGGCTCGGCCAGGAGCTTGGCACGCCGCTCGTACAGCACCTCCAGAGCCACAGCCCTCGCAGTGCCAAGCCGGGCGTAGCGGGCCTGCAGATCGATCTGGTCGGTGTCAGGGCCCAGCTGCGCCAGGAGCCAGGCCAGTACTGCAGAGTCCACGGGCGCGTCCTTCCGGGTAGCGGCCCGGCCCGACACCCCCGCGCGTGGAACAGAGGGTGCCGGGCCGGGCCTGGCTGAGCTACTCGTCGGCCTGCTTACGGGTCTGGGACCGGGGCTTGGCCTTGGTCTCCGTCTTCGCGCCGGCGTCCGGGTCGCCGCCGTGGGCGGCGGCTGATCGTCACTAGCCTTGCGTGCCGGAGAGGACCAGGTCGCGGACTCAGTTCACCGCCTGCTGCCCTGTGCCCATATCCTGTCCCCGGAAGTAACGGCCTGGCGAGTTCCCACAAGCCATCCGGAACAATCTGCCCCGTGTATCCCGCCCATGGCCAGACCAACGAGTCCCCCTCACATAGGCGGCGCCGGGGCCGATATGCGGCTTCGCGGGGCGGGGCGCATGATGGGGCTGAGGGAAGGAGAGGCATCATGCCCAAGCTTTCGCTGTTTTCCAACAACTTCCCGGATTTCTTCATCGTCGAACGGAGCGGCGACGTCGATATCTCCAAGATCGAAACGGACGAGGACCGGCGCAACGCCACTTTCGAGTGGACCGGCCCCGCGTTGGACTTCGGCGAAACGGGACGGCTGGTGCGAGCCACTCTCCCGCTGGGCTTCTGTCTGCGGATCGACGCGCTGGAGGGGTTCCGCGTAGTCGGCAAGTTCTTCACCGGGATCATCGACCCCGACGTCGCGGAAGAGGTTCGTGAGGATTCGACTTTTGTCCTTGAAAGAGCGGAGATCGACCCGAACCAGGCCTCGTTCCGGTCCGTACGGTTCCCCGACCGTTTCCTCCGGCACCGGGACTTCCACCTCTTCGCCGAACCGGTGAACACCCCCGGAGAGCTCCAGGACGCGTGCTTCAGGATCGCCCCGCCGCTCTCCTCAGAGGCGTGACGGGTCATCACGCCACGGCGCTGCTGCTGGCGATGGCCTACCCGACCGCGCGCCGGGATTGGAGATAAGGGCATGGTGATCCTCGCAACCGCCGAAACGGCGTGCGGCGTGGCGACTACTGGCTCTGCTGCGCCGGAACCTGGGCCCCAGCCTGAGCCGTACGCCGGAGACGCCCCGGCTTGGTAGCGCCGACCTGGGCCGCGCTCGCAGCCAACGAGCCGCGGTGCATCTCCTTGCCACTTTCCAGCACGTCGGCCAACACCTGCTCCAGCATCGCCACCCTGCGGTCCTCGGGCAGCGAGTCGGCGATGCGTTCGGCTGTGAGGAAGTAACCGTTCAGAACAGGCTGGTTGAAGTACTCGTTGAGCTGCTGCAAGGCACGCTCGTAGGTCTGCATGTAGGTGCGGCTCAGGTACGCGGTGAATGCACTGCCGACCATAGCAACCGTGCCCACGAACAGGCGATCTCCTTGAGCGTTCAAGCGCCAGCCAGCCGCGAAGGCGACGACCAGGATGACAAGGCCGACACCCATTGCGAACCGGCTACTGCGGTACGCCTTCGTCGCCTGCTCGGTTGCAATGCCGTGATACCGGTCCAGCAGAACCCGATTGAAGTTGATGAGACTAGGCAGCTCCATCTTCTCCCGGAGCCGTTCAGCGGCCGACTCCAGTACTTCCCGCTCGCGGGCGGCCTCTTGCAGCCTGACCCTCCTGGCACGCCACCAGACCAAGAAAGCCCCGATCACCAACATGGCGATCGCAGCTATCACTGCGGGCCACACCCACGGCTGCAGGGGCTTGGCCCCCTTCTGATTGGTCCTCTGGATCAGCCACACCAAGCTGGCAGCCGCTCCGCCCCCGATAAAGATGGCCGTCCAGCCGAGGGGACTGTCGTCTTGCACACCGAAGAGGGCGTTCAGTTGCTTCGCGAGGTGGTCGGCGTTCTTCTCACTCATCGTGCGTCCTTCTGATCCCTGCCGGAGCGTCAGATGGTAGCGGCCGAGCCACGGACGTTGAGGCGACTCTACTGGCGGCGACCGAGCGTGCGGGCAGCAGCGGCACCTGCTGCACGGGGTCGGCTTCGGGCAGGCCCAGGTACTCGCGCACCACCCCGTTGTCGCCGGTCGCGTCCGCGAGGCGAGCGGCCTGATCGAAGGCCCGCTTCTGGATGCGTTCGATCTCCTCGGCGATGTCCTCGATGGGGTATCCGGCTTCCTGCAGCATGCGCACGGCGGTCTCCAGGGAGAACACCCCGGCCTCGTAGCCCTGCACGACGTCGTTGAGGACGGTGGTGCGTCGGTGGGGGTGTGCGCACCCCACACGAGGCGGGCGGGCAGCGACTCGCCAGCGGGCCACTCCTGGCCGGCCTGGTGCAGGCGCTGCACCAGGCGCAGCAGCAGCTGGTTGTGGTCGCGGGCCAGCCGCATCCCGCCGACGAGCGAGTCGAGCGGGCCAAGGGCGATCTGCAGTGAGTACCCGTTGGGCAGCTTGGCCGGATCCAGGCTGCCGAGCCGGCCGCGGTCAGGCGCGTGTTCGCGGCGAGCCGGTCGAGCAGGTGGTCGACGCGCTGACGCAGTTCGGCGAGCTGCGCGGAGGTGTCCAGGGTGTCCATGCGGCCGTTGTCGTTCAGCTCCCATACGCTGCCGGCCTCCACCCGTACGGGCAGCGGCTGTCCGGTGGTGCGGTCGATGGGCAGCCGCGCCCCGGCGAGGGCCACAATCGGTGTACCCGTGGTCGACGAGGCGGACGCGCTGTCGGTGTCGGTGGCGGCCAGCTCGTACAGCTGGGCGATCGGTTCGGCCCGCAGGCGTTTGCCGACCTTGGCGGTGACTTCGAGGACACGGGGCGTGAGGACGCCGTTCGTGGAGCTTCGCGGCGCAGTTGCTCCCACGCCTGGGAGAGGACCTGGCGGGCCATGTCGCCGCCGTAGTTGGACTCGACGACGATCGCGTCGGCCTTCAGGGCGAGGGCGAGCAGGCAGGCCGTGCGGCCCCAGTCGTTCGCGCCCATACTCCCGGAGCGATCCTCGAGGACGTACAGGTGGCCGTCGTAGCCGCGTACTGCGCCGATGATGCCGGTCTCGTCGCCGATCGCGGACTCTCCGCCGGCAGGGTCGACGGCGACGATGACACGGGCCATGTCGAGGCCGCCGAACTCGACGGTGGTGATGCGGTGGTCGGTGATCCAGGCCCGCTGCCACACGCCGCCCTCGGGCGGGTGGGGCTTCTGCTGGTAGAGCGCGGCCCAGACGCGTTCGCCGACGCGGCGGCGGGTGGTGGCGTGGTGCTCGGCGTCGAAGCGTTCGGGCCACCGCGGTTCGCCGATCTTGCGGCCAAGCGGGTCGGTGTCGCTGTCGGCGAGCGCGGGCAGGTCGATGATCTTCCACTCGTTGGCCTGTGCGTCGGCGAGGATGCGGCCGGCGAGGTCGTCTTCGTTCCAGCGGGTCTGGATGACACAGATCGCGCCGTCCGGCTCCAGGCGGCTTTGCAGGACGCTCTGCCACCATTCCCAGGTCTTGCGGCGCATGCTCGGGGGGCGGCAGAGGCCATGTCCTGTACGGGGTCGTCGACGAGCGCGATGGTGGCACCCTTGCCTGTGAGGCTGCCACCGATGCCTGCTGCGACCAGGCCGCCCTGGTGGCCTGCAATGTCGAAGCGCATCGCCGCGCGCGAGGACGGGTTGAGGTGGATGCCGAGGTCGTCGCCCCAGGTCTCGATGACGTGGCGGATCCACCGGGAGTGCTCCTCGGCGAGGTCCCCGCTGTAGCCGGCGATCATGACGCGGCGGTCGGGGTGCTGGCGCAGGTACCACAGCGGTGCCCAGCGAGGGGCCCGGCGCGACTTCCCGTGCCGGGGCGGCATGGTGATCATCACGCGGTCGGCGCGTCCCTCGGCCATGTCGATCCACGCCTGTTCAATGAGGTGGAGGTGGCGGGCCTGCATCTCGCGGCGCTCGGTGAGGATGGCGGCCAGGGCGCCGGGCGAGGCGTCCATAACGATGGTGCGTTCGATGCGGGCGGGCTGGGCTCGCAGCTCGGAGGAGGCCATCGCGGCGATGGCGCGGCGCAGCGCCGGCGGCTTGTGTCGGTAGGCGGCGAGCAGCTGGGCTTCGCGTTCGGGGCTACTCGTCCGAGCCACGCGGGGCCTCCTCGGATATGTCGATCAGGGCTTCGAGTTCATCGAGGGCGACCGCGGTCAGTTCGCTGCCGGTGGCGGCCGGGGCGACGATCTCGGTCCTGGACGGCTTCTCGATCGAGGCCGTTCATGCGGGCGCGGCGCTCCAAGATCCGTAGGGCGCGGTCGATGGCGGGGAGGTCGCCGTCCTTGACGGCCTGCCGGTAGGCGACGAAGAACAGCCGGTCCAGGCGCAGGTTCTCCACGGCGCGCAGCTCGTCGGCTTTCTCGTCCTGCTCGGTGGTGCGCTCCTTGAGGGCCTGGCGGACGTCCTTGCATGCGGCGTGGATGAGCTGGTCGTCGCTGGGTGGTTCGAGGCCCTTGTTGTACCGGTCGATGCCGTAGCCCTGTGGGCAGGCGATCCGGTCGGAGTTCACGGCCGGGTCGGCGGCGAGCTTGCGGCCGACGGTGAGCCAGTCCACGTCGGCCAGGCGCAGGTCGATGGCGTCCACTCGCCGCTGTGCGATGGCGGCGCGCGCGGCCTTGTCGGGGCGTACCGCCGGCAGGATTCCTCTCGCTGCTGCGCGCCCGCACGCCGAGGAACATGATGGCACTGCAGGATCCGGCGTAG
Organism: Streptomyces sp. NPDC001851; assembly: GCF_040297165.1. Lineage (NCBI taxonomy): Bacteria > Bacillati > Actinomycetota > Actinomycetes > Kitasatosporales > Streptomycetaceae > Streptomyces > Streptomyces sp. NPDC001851. The sequence continues at coordinate 58,829 of NZ_JBEOYR010000042.1, forward strand.
GCGCCGGCGAGCGGACCTACCGGGATCGTGTGCGGTTCTGCGGCGGGCGGGGCATGGTGTCTCGGGTTGTGTGGTTGGTAGGCAGAGCCGCGACGCGCAGGCCATCCTGCGGCCACTGGAACAGGCAGAACGTCTCGGGTGCGGTGTCGCTCGGGCGCACGCGCACCTGATGGAGGACTCGGCCGGCCGCCCAGGCCTGCCGGGAGACGACGGTTGCCCTGCGCCACGCGCGCTGCGAGAGGACTTCGAGGGCCGGGGCCCCGCCCGGCAGGTAGGTCGTGACCTTCGGTTCGGGCCCGTCCGTGTCCCGGCGCCACGGGCGGGCCGGTACGGGTTCGGGGATGCTACCGGTGTCGCTCACGCGTTCGACGCGTACGCCGCGTCCGGGCCACTCGGCAGCGCGGCCCGGCGTTGTCCCGCGCCACTGGATCTTGACCGTTTGCCATCGGACTTTGACGGACGCGAGTTTGTGTCATGGGAGTTTGATCACCTCAGGTCAGCGACTCAGCGCACCTTCGGTGCGCGCCGGGGGCGTGGTAAATCCCGTGGCGCGCTGGAGGTGCTTCTGTCTGCCCTGACGGCCATCTGCACGGGTGCAGCCTGTCGTCACCGTTCCGTCACAAGTGGTCGCCGCACGGAACCCTGCCGCTCTCCCGCCCTGTCTGCACTCACGTACCAATGACCACGCGTACCGCGGGGCAACAACCGACGACCGAATCC